>DASTWP010000064.1:0-15250 GCA_035765835.1 Solirubrobacteraceae bacterium | reverse complement strand
AGAGGGGTGAGCGAGGGGACTCGAACCCCCGACCGCCTGGACCACAACCAGGAGCTCTACCAGCTGAGCTACGCCCACCGCGATGGACGCCCAGTGTACGCGAGCTATCAGCGGTTGAGCGCTCTGGAATCGGGAACAACGCGGCGGGACCGCCCAGCGAGCAAAGGGAGATGTCCCCATGGCCGAGGAGCTGCGCGCAAGAGACGCGAAGCTGATCCAGTACCTCAACGAAGCGTATGGCAAGGAGCGTGAGCTCGAGACCGCCCTTCAGGCGCACATCTCGATGACGACGCGCGCGCCGTACAAGAAGCGCCTGCAGGAGCACCTGCGCGAGACCAAGGCGCAGGCGAAGGGCCTCGAGCGGCGGATCAAGGCGCTCGGCGGCAAGGCCGAGGCGATCGACCTGCCCGGACCTGATGCGGCGTCGCGCGCCGCCAGCGCCGCGACCGCGATGGCCACGAAGGCGATGGCCGCCGCGAAGGGCCCGCTGCACATGCTCCGCGGCACCGGCGAGGCCGAGAAGCTGCTCAAGAACGCGAAGACCGAGCTCTGGAACGAGTTCGAGGAGATCGGCAACTACATCGCGATCGAGACGCTCGCGACCACGCTCAACGACAAGGAGACGGTCAAGCTCGCCAAGGAGTTCCGCCGCCAGGAGGAGCGCATGGCGAAGTTCCTGGAGCGCCTGATCCCGACGCTGACGAAGGCCGTCGCGACCGAGGAGATCCCCGCGGCCGAGCGCCGCAACGGCGCGCGCACGACGCGCCGGCGCACGACCTCGCGGCGCAGCACGGCGGCGCGGCGCAGCACGTCGTCGTCGCGCTCGACGTCCTCGCGCTCGGGCTCGTCGCGCTCCTCATCGTCGTCCCGCAGCACGGGCAGCCGCAGCACGGGCTCGCGCAGCACCGGCAGCCGCTCGACCGCGCGCAGCACGAGCGGCCGCTCCACCAGCAGTCGCGGCCGCGCGGCCTCGCGCTAGCGGCCCCGTCAGGCGTCGAGCAGCCGCTGCAGCTGCTGCTCGACCGCCTGGCTCATCTCCTGCTGGAAGGCCGCGCGCACCGCCTCCGTCGCGAGCGGCCGCAGGCGCTCGAGCGCCACGCGCAGCCGGTCCCAGTCCTCCGCGGTGCGCTTCGCCAGCGGCGCCGAGCCGACGACGTCGTCCATGAACAGCCGCACGAACGCGACTGCGATCGAGCGCGAGCTGCGCTCCACCTTCTCCGCGACCGCGAGCGCGTGATCGAGCGGGATGCCGAGCGCGACCAGCTCCTCGCCCGCACGCAGCAGCGTCGGCGAGGGCACCTCGTAGCGCCCGTCCCCGAGGGCGCGCAGCAGCCCCAGCCGCTGCGCCTTGCGCAGCGCCTTGAAGTCGATCGTCCCGAAGCGCGCCTCGATGTCGGCCTCGGTCATGAACTCGGGCTGCTCCGGCCCGAACGAGCCGAGCAGCTCCTGGCCGAAGCTCACGAGCTGCTCGCCGCTGCCGTTGCCGGCGCTCAGCAGCCGCTGGATCGCCTTCAGGTTGAAGCCCTCGGCCTGCATCGCCTGGATCGTCCGCAGGCGCTCCAGGTGCGCCGGCCCGTAGTAGCCGGTGCGCGCGCGCACCTCCGGCGGCGGCAGCAGCCCGCGCGACTGGTGCGCGCGGATGTTGCGCACCGTCATCCCGCTGCGCTGCGCGAGCTCGTCGATCGTCAGCTCGTCATCGGCCACCGAGCCATAAGGCTATCGCTGTTACATGTGTCGTCATTCTGTGTAACATGAATCCATGAGCACAACCCTTGGCCTGCCGCTGCTCGCCACGAGCGCCGCCCCGCCCGCCCGCGGCGCCCCGCTCGGCGACCTGATCCCCGCGGCGATCGTCGCGATGCTCCTCTCGGTCCTGCTGATCGGCCTGCTCGAGGCCTACCGCCGCGACCGCCTGCCGATCCTCGCGCGCGCCGCGAAGCTCAGCGAGCGCGTCAGCGGCCAGCCCGGCTGGGCCGCCCTGCCCGCGCTGCTGCTGGGGGTCTCGCTCCTGACCGCCGTGATCGGCCTCTACTGGGACGTCGCGACGCACATCGACAACGGCCGCGACCAGGGTCCCTTCGGGACGACCGCCCACTACCCGATCCTGGCCGGCCTCGGCGGCGTCGCCGTCTGCGGCCTGCTCGCGATCACGCTCGGCTGGAAGCAGCGCGGCCAGCGCACGTGGGTGCGCATCCAGCCCGGCTGGCGCGCGCCGCTCGGCGGCGTGCTGATCGCGGTCTGCGGCGTCTTCGCGCTCGTCGGCTTCCCGCTCGACGACGTCTGGCACCGCCTCTTCGGGCAGGACGTGACGCTGTGGGGCCCGACGCACCTGCTGATGATCGGCGGCGCCTCGCTCTCGACGCTCGGCGCGTGGGCGCTGCACGTCGAGGGCCGCCGCGCGGCCCGCGACGAGGGCGCCGGCGAGGGCCGCAGCCTGATCGCGCGCGCGCTCGGCACCCACGTCCCAGAGGTCCTGAGCGCGGGCGCGTTCCTGCTCGGGATGTCCACCTTCCAGGGCGAGTTCGACTACGGCGTGCCGCAGTTCCAGCTCGTCTACCACCCGATCCTGATCATGCTCGCCGCGGGTCTCGTGCTCGTGCCCGCGCGGCTGCGGATCGGCCGCGGCGGCGCCCTCGGCACGGTCGCGATGTTCCTCGTGCTGCGCGGGCTGCTGAGCGTGCTGGTGGGCCCCGTGCTCGGGCACGTGACGCCGCACTTCCCGCTCTACGTCGCCGAGGCGCTGTGCGTCGAGCTCGCGGTCGCGCGCTTCGGCACCCGCCGTCCGCTCACGAGCGCGCTCGCGTCGGGCGTGCTCATCGGCACGCTCGGGCTCGCCGCCGAGTGGGGCTGGACGCACGTGTGGATGCCGATCGCGTGGCCGTCCTCGCTGCTGGCGCAGGCGGCGCCGCTCGGCTTCGCGGCGGCGATCGCAGGCGCGACCCTCGGCGGCTTCATCGGCCGCGCGATCCGCCGCGACCCGGCCGCCACGCAGCACGCGCCGCGCTGGCTCGCGCCGGCCGCGGGCGCGCTCGCCGTCTTCTGCATCGCGTTCCCGCTGCCGATGAGCACGGGCTCGCACGTCAGCGCCGACATCGCGTTGCGCACGCTGCACGGCGCCCCGGAGCGCACGGTCGCCGCGACGATCCGCCTGCACCCGGCGAACGCCGCCGACGGCGCCGACTGGTTCACCCTGACCGCCTGGCAGGGCAGGGGCAGGCTGGTCCTCGATCACCTGCGAAGGACGGGCGCCGGCGTCTACGAGACGACGAAGCCGATCCCGGTGCACGGCAAGTGGAAGGCGATGCTGCGCCTCGCGCGCGGCCGGGCACTCAGCGCCCTGCCGGTCTACCTGCCCGCCGATCCCGCGATCCCCGCCAGGGCCGTCCCCGCCAGCGCGCACATCGCGCGCGCGTTCGTCCGCGACAAGAAGGTGCTCCAGCGCGAGGCCGTCGGCGGCACGCCGGCGCTCGCGGCGATCGCCTACCTCATCCTGCTCGCCATCGCCGCGACGTGGATCGCGATCCTCGTCTGGGGCCTGCGCCGGCTCGACCCGTCGAGCGCGCTGCGCGAGGACGACGACGAGCCGCGGTTCGCCCGCGACGAGGAGCCTGCCCCCGAGCCGTTGGCCGGTAGCCTCACGTGATCGTCCCGCTCGCCCACGCCGGCCACATCCTGATCGACGGCCCGATCTTCCTCGGGCCCGTCCTGCTCGTCGTCGCCTGGATCTGGTTCGACGGCAAGCGGCGCGCGCGTCAGGAGGCGAACGAGGCGAGCGGCGCGCCCCACTCGTCGAGGGAGACCGACGGCGGCGGCACCTTGTAGCCGATGTAGAGGTCGAAGCCGAGGTCGCCGGTCGCCCACTTGGCGAACGTCTCGGCGAAGCGCTCGGCGGGCGCCGCGCACCCGCCGGTGACGCCGTCGTCGCAGCCGTAGCCGGCCGGGATCTCGGCGTCCAGGCGCCGCGTCAGCGAGTCCGGCAGCAGCGCGAAGTCGACCACGTGCCCGAGCTCGTGCAAGACGACGCGGTCGATCCCGCGCTGCCCCATCTGCGGGAAGACGGTCGCGAAGTCGAGCGTGACGTCGAAGTGCCCGTCGGCGGTCTCCTGCGTGAGGCCGACCGACTGGCCGCCGGTCGGGCCGATCCGCACCGTCACGAGCCCGTCGACCAGGCCGATCAGGCGCTGCGCCGCGGGCCGCGCGGAGGCGACCGCGGTGAGGAACGCCTGCTGGTCGGCCGGCGCGACGCCGGCGAACGTGAACGTCCGCGCGCGGATCGCCGGCGTGAGGTCCTGCAGGCGATAGCGAGCGCCCGCAGGCGGCGGCGGCGCGGCGCTGCGCAGCCCGTGCGTGGCCGCCGAGCCGAGGATGCCGATGGCCGCGGCCGCGAGGACCGCGGGAAGGAGCATGCGCCGGGCGCCCACACCCCCTCATCGGCGGCGGGGCGCCCGTGCGTGAGTCAGGCGGCCGCCGCGATGCGGCTCTTGAGCATCGCCTTGCCCTGCTCGGCGCCCTTGCGGCTCTCGCCCTGGGCGCGGCGGAAGAACTCGGCGAGCTCGCTGTCACCGTCGCGCTCGGCGTCCTGCGCGTAGTTCTCGAGGCGCAGGACGTTGCTGAGGCACTGCTCGGTGAACCAGATGATGTTGTAGTCCTTGTCCTTCGTGCCGGTGATCTGGCCGGTCTCGCTCATCGCGGCTCCCTTCGGACGCTGGCAGGTCGGGGACCGCGGTACCCGCTGGGTCCCGCGGTCAAGCGAGGCCTGGCGGCGAGCTCAGGCGCGCGCGGCGTGCACGACGAGCTGCGCCGCCTGCCCGGGATCGAGCCGGTCGGTGCTGAGCACCACGTCGTAGTGGGTCGGCATCTCCTCGGAGACGCCGTAGAAGCGCTTGAGGTAGTCGGCGCGGTTGGCGTCGACCTTGCGCAGCAGCTTCCTCGCCTCGCCGCCCTCGATCCCGCGGGCGTCGGCCAGGCGCTGCTCGCGCACCTCCGGCGAGGCGGTGACGAGCACGCGCAGCGCGCCGTCGCGCTGTGCCAGGGCGACCGACGCCGCGTGCGCGACGATCACGACGTCACCCTCCTCCGCGACGTCCTCGATCGCGGCGCGGATGAACGCGCGCAGCTCGTCGCTCGCCGGGATGCCGTCGTCGAGCGGCGCGACGAACGCGCCCATCGAGACCGCGGCCGCCGTCGTGCTCGGCGCGAGGTCCTCGAGCATCCGCTCGATGAACGACTTGCGCCGCTCCGCCTCCGCCACCGTCGCGGGCTCCACGCCGGCGCGATCGGCGGCGCGCGCGATCACGTGCTCGTCGACGAGCCGGTAGCCCAGCTCCCCGGCGACGAGCCTTCCGACCTCTTCCGCCCCGGCCCCGTCCGCGGCCGAGATGCACACCACTCGAGCTGCCATGGAGCGACGCTACAGACGCCGCGCGGGCGTGTCCACTACCCGCCGAGCAGCTGGATGTGGTCGGCCTCGGCCGGCCCAGGGAACGGGCGCGTGAGGCCGAAGCGCTCGAGCGTCGCCTCCGGCACGCCCTCGACGCCCGGCGTGTCGGAGGCCTGGCCGCGCGTGTGCGGATCGTTCGCGAAGCCGCCGACCTCGACCGAGTGCTGCGGGCTGCGGTAGCCCGAGATCCCGATCAGGTGCAGGTGCAGCGCCTTGCCGAGCTGGTCGAGGCGGGCGGCGATCGTCGGCTCCTCGCCCACGCTGTAGTTCGTGCCCGGCGCCGGGAAGAAGCCGTAGGCGCCGCCGTGCGAGCTGAACGGCCCGGCCGGGCCGCTCGGCGCGACGGTGCCGGTCCCGGCGAACGCCTGCTGCTGCGCGGCCTGCACGCGCGCGGCCTGCGCCGCGACCTGCTGGGCGAGCGACTGCTCGCGCGTACGCAGCACCGCAAGCTCGGAGGACTTGTGGTCTCGCGCGCGCACGAACTGCAGCTGGCGCGCGACGACCTGGTAGCGCAGCTGCGCGACCTCGTCGCGCTGCACGGCCATCGCGCCGACCTGGCGCGCCTGCTGGGACTCGAGCCCCGCGAGCCGGCGCGCCTGCGCGACCATCGCGACGCGCGCGTTCTTCACGCGCACGGTCACCGTCACGTCACTGTGCTGGATGCGCTTGAGCTGGTCGGCGCGCTCGAGCAGGTCGGCGAAGCCGTGGGCGTCGAGCACGACGCTCACGAGGTCCGGCGGCGGCGTCTCGTACTCGCCGCGCAGCTGCTCGGCCAGCGCGGCGCGGTCGTGCGCGAGACCGATCCGCAGCGCGAGCGCGCGCGCACGTGCCGAGCGCAGGTCGGTCTGCGTCTGGTTCAGGACGCCCTGCTCGATCGAGAGGCTCTGCTGCACCGCCGCGAGCCGCGCCTGCAGGTCGCCGATCCGGCCCTGGAATGCCTGGATGCTCGCGTTGTCGGAGGCGATCGCCGACTGGAGGTTGTGCGCCTTGCCGCGCGCGTAGTCGAGGCGCCCCTGGAGGTCGGCGCCGCTCGGCGCGGCGCCGAGCAGCCCCGCCACGACTCCCACGAATGCGAGCGTGACTGCGGCGCGCGTGCGTGACGTCGGAAGGCGGCGGTGCATGGCGGCGAGACGCGCGGGCGGTGGCGAGGTCCGCGCGCGCGGCAACCTAGCAGCGTGCGCGGGCGTCTCCTGCACGCGATCGTGCAGCATTCGCTGCGCCAGATCTCCGACGCCGGCACGAACGCCGCTGCCGACGGGGGTTCGTCAATACGCTTGCGCGCCGATGGACACGAGCCTTCCGCTGTGGCGCCGCGCGACGGCCGAGGCCCTTGCCGCATTCACGCTCGTGTTCGCCGGATGCGGCGCGGTGATCAGCGACGCGCGCTACCACGGCGCGCTCGGCAGCGTCGGCATCAGCCTCGTCTTCGGCCTGGTGATCATGGTGATGGTCTACGCGACCGGCCACCTGTCGGGCGCCCACATCAACCCGGCGGTCACGATCGCCTTCACGCTCACCCGCCACTTCTCGCCTCGCGACGCGGTCGCCTACGTCGCCGCGCAGGCGGCCGGCGCGACGCTCGGCGCGCTCGCGCTGCTCGGCGTCTGGACGAGCAGGCCGGCCCACCTCGGTGCGACCGTCCCGACGGTCGGCGCCGGCAGCGCGTTCCTCTACGAGCTGCTGCTGACGGCCTTCTTGATGTTCGTGATCATGGCCGTCGCGACGGACACCCGGGCCGTCGGCGCCGCCGCCGCCATCGCGATCGGCGGGACGATCGGCCTCGACGCCCTCGTCGGCGGCCCGGTCACCGGCGCGAGCATGAACCCGGCGCGCTCGTTCGGGCCCGCGCTCGTCTCCGGCACCTGGACCGACTTCTGGGTCTACGTCGCGGGCCCGATCGCGGGCGCCGCGGCGGGCGCGCTCGCCTACCAGCTCATCCGCGGGCAGCGCCCTCGCCAGGACTCGAACCTGGGACCTGCGGATTAGAAGTCCGCTGCTCTATCCAGCTGAGCTACGAGGGCGGGGCAAGGACAGTCTCGCGCACCGCGCGGCGTGTGCGATGCGGAGGCGGCGTACGTAGTCCGCCACGCGAGGTCCGCGGCCGGTGCCCGATGCCCCGCCGCCGGGCCGGCGGCACGCTGGTGCCATCACTCGTTCCAAGAAGAGAGGTGAGCACAATGAGGAAGCTCTTCGTCTTCGGGGGGATCGCGGCAAGCGTGCTGCTGATCGCCTTCGGCATCGGAGCCATCGTGATGGGCGCCACAGGCGGTCACGAGGTCAGGAAGGACATCCAGCGCGAGCAGATCGTCGGCACGCCCGACATGACGCCCGCGATCATCAGGGCCGAGGCCGCGAAGGCCGGCCTGAAGAACGTCGAGTTCCCGACGTGCACCGTCGCGAACAAGGCGATCGACTCGGGCTCGCGCGCGAAGTGCTTCGCGAGCTACATGCGCATCCACGCGCTCGAGGCCACGGGTGGCCTGACCTACTCGCAGATGCCGCACTACGCGACCAAGGACGGCAAGGGCACCAACGACGTGAAGGCCGCACTGGTCCAGAACGGCCAGCCCGTAAACAACCCGGCCCGCGACGTGTGGGTCCAGGAGACGGCGCTCACGACGGCGCTGAACACCTCGTTCTTCGCCACGCAGGTGTCGATGTTCTCGATCGTGATGGGGATCGCGCTGCTGCTCAGCGGCATCGGGTTCCTCGTCCTCGTGCTCGGGGTGCTGAGCCAGGGCACGGTCGACGTGCTCCGGATCCTGCACCACGAGCAGGAGCGCGAGCGGGAGAAGGTGCTCGCGTAGATCTAGCTCGGGCCACCTGCACCGCCGCGCAGGCGCAGGCGGTGCAGGCTCACCCGCGGAGCGCTCGACAGGACCGTCGAGCCCACCTCGAATCGCACGGCCGCCGCGGCAACGAAGTCCGCGGCGGTCGCGCGCTCGGGGTCCGCGAGCAGGACCTCGCCGCGCTCGCCGACCAGGCGCGGCAGAAGCTCCAGCAGGACCTCGCCGTTGCGGCGTTCGTAGAGGACGTCGGAGGCGAGCACCGCGTCCCACGGGGCACGATCGACGAGCGCCTGCGCGCGCGACCAGTCGCACACGAGCGTCTCGATCGCCGCCCCCGATCGCTTCGCGTTCTCCGCCGCGAAGCGAACCGCCTCCGAGGACCAGTCCGTCGCGAGCACGCGCGCCCCGGCCAGCGCCGCAGCGATCGAGACGGTGCCGAGGCCGCAGCCGAGCTCGAGCACGCGAGCGCCGTGCCACGCTCGCGCGCCGACCTTGCGCGCGAGCGCGACGCCGCTCGGCCACAGCTCGGCCCAGTAGGGCAGGAACTCGTCCGCCTCGAAGGCGTGCTCGTCGAGCAGCGCCTCCGCGTCGCGCGGGCGCAGGAGCCGCAACTCGCCGCACGGCAGCGCGAGCAGCTCCTCGATCACGTGCGCATCGGCGCTCTGCACCGCACATAGGATGCGGCACATGCCGACGATCGAGACGGTCCAGGGTCCTGTCGACGCCGACGCGCTCGGCAAGGTCCTCGTCCACGAGCACGTCCGCTTCCGCGACGAGGCGGTGGCCGAGGAGTGGCCCGAGCGCTACGACGGGCAGGCCGAGCTCGACGCCGCGCTCGAGGCGGTCGAGGCCGCCAAGAGCCACGGCGTGCAGACGATCGTCGACCCGACCGCGATGTTCGGCGGGCGCGACGCGCGCTTCATGAAGCGCGTCGCCGACGAGACCGGCGTGCAGATCGTCGCCTGCACCGGCATCTACACCTACGACCACCTCCCCCACTACTTCGAGAGCCGCTCGGCCGACCAGATGGCCGAGCACTTCGTCGCCGACATCGAGCGCGGCATCCAGGGCACGGACATCAAGGCGGCGTTCCTGAAGTGCGCCGCCGACGCCGCCGGCGTCAACGAGAACGTCGAGAAGGTCCATCGCGCGTGTGCGCGCGCGAGCGTGCAGACCGGCGCGCCGATCATGGCCCACTCGCGGCCGGCCTCGAACACCGGGCCGCGCCAGGTCGAGATCTTCGAGGAGGAGGGCGTCGACCCCGCCAAGGTGCAGATCGCCCACACCGGCGACAGCGACGACCTCGGCTACATCGAGGGCCTGCTCGCCAGGGGCGTGTACATCGGGCTCGACCGCTACGGCCTGGAGATGTACCTGCCGATGGAGCGGCGCAACGCGACGTTCGCCGAGCTCCTGCGCCGTGGCCACGCCGATCGGATCATGCTCTCGCAGGACTTCTGCGCGACGATCGACTGGTTCCCGCCCGAGCAGGTCGAGGTCTTCCTCGAGCAGGGCTACGTGCGCGACTGGAGCATGACGCTGATCTTCGAGCAGGTGATCCCGGCGCTGCGCGCGGAGGGCGCGCTCACCGACGAGCACGTGCACACGATCCTCGTCGAGAACCCGCGCCGCTGGCTCGCGGGGGAGTAGGCTCGCGAGTCATGCATGCCGTGATCCTGCGCGTGACCATCCACGACGACGAGCAGGCCGATCGCACGCTGCGCGAGGAGACGGTGCCGGCTGTCTCCGGGCTGCCCGGGTTCGTCCACGGCTACTGGATGGGCCCCTACGAGGGGGGCGGCATCTCCACCACCCTCTGGGAGTCCGAGGAGGCGGCCCGCGCGGCGGCCGAGCGCGCGCGCTCCGCGTCCCCCGCCGGCGTCACGATCGATCGCGTGGACGTCGTCGAGGTCGCCGCCCACGCGTGAGCGGGCCGACCACGCCGCCGCCCGGCCAGGGCATCCGCCGCACGCGGCTGGCGACTGAGCGCACGTACCTCGCCTGGTGGCGCACCGGCCTGGCGTCCTTCGCGGTCGCGGTCGGCACCGGCAAGCTCGTGCCCGAGCTCTCCCACGGGGCGAACTGGCCGTACGTGATCATCGGCGCGCTCTTCGCGCTGCTCGGCTGCGCCTGCATCGTCTACGCGTTCGTGCGCCAGCGCAACGTCGACGGCGCGCTCGCCCGCGGCGACTACGCGCCGCCCGACGAGCGCATCGTCGCCGCCGTCACGATCGCCGGCGCGCTGCTCGGCCTCGCGCTCGTCGTCGTGCTGCTCGTCGAGGCCTGAGGCTCAGTCGTAGGGGTCTTTCGGCGCCTTGAACTCGTCGAGCTCGCGCTCGGCCGCCTCGACGGTCTCGGCCCCGGCTAAGCCGGGGCCGAACTGCATGCCGCGCAGCTCCTGCTCACCCGGATCGCCCAGGCCGTACTCCTCGCGCTCGGCCGCCTCGTCGTCTCCGCGGCGGGAGGAGAAGATCTTCGAGAGGAAGCGCAGCGGTGAGCCCATGGTCCCCCAAGTTGTACTCCTCCGGACGGCGGTGCCTGCGGTCAGCGCAGCGGCGGCGGCACGCCGGCGGCGCTGGCGGGCAGCGCGCGCTCCCAGCCGCAGACCTCGCAGGCGTGCTGGAACGCCGAACGGGCGAACGCGAGCGCCGCCGCCCTCGGGTCGGGTTCGGCCGCCGCGTCCTCGTGGTCGAGCACGTACTCGCCGAGCGCGGGGTCCCAGCGTGCGGCCGCCGGCGCGAGCACGGCGCCCTCGAAGCCTGGCTGCGCCGGGTGCGCGTAGGCGTAGTAGGCGGCCTTGCCGTAGCGCGCGTCGCCCGGCCACCAGCCGACGGCGACCTCCTGGGCGTCCATCGCGTTGCGCGTGATGAAGTCCGCGGCGGGCGGCTCGGCCGGGACGCCGGAGAAGAGGCTGACGGCGAGGTCGAACGAGCCCCACCACGCGTTCACCGGCGTCGAGCGCCCGCGGTAGGGCGCGCGGAACGCGGCGAGCACGAGCGCCGCCTGGGTGGCGGCGGCGAAGTACGCCGCGACCTGGGCGGTGTCATAGCTGCGGTGCTGCTCGTCCTCGTCGAGCGGCACGCTCCAGGAGACCTCCTGCGGCGCCGGGTCGATCGCGACCCGCCCGCCGAGGCCCGAGACGGCGTCCAGCAGCTCGCGCGTGACGGCGCCGACGGGGCGGTCGGGGGTCAGCGCCGCGCTGCGCGCGCGACCGTCGCTGTGCTCGGCCACCGCCTCGTGGCGGTGCAGGTCGAGCGCGACGACGAGCGCGCCCGAGCCGTCCGGCGCCGGCAGCGGCGCGGTCTCCCAGCCGCGCGCGGTCAGCCGCAGCGCGGCGTGCTGGAGCTGGGGCTCCGGCGGCGCGAGCGCGGCCGCGAGCTTGCCGAGGACCTGCGTGTGCGCGTGCAGCGTGTCGCACGTCGCGGCCCACTGCTCGTAGCGCAACAGCTCCACGGCACCATCCTCGCAGCCCGCGGCTGTGCACCGGGAAGTCGGGGCGGCCGGATTCGAACCGGCGAACCTCCGCGCCCCAAACGCGGCGCTCTAACCAGGCTGAGCTACGCCCCGGACGCAGCGAGTGTAAGCCAACGCGGGCGCAGCTCATCCACGGATGCGCTCAGGGCGCGAGCCGGCGGCGTCCCACCACCACCGCTTCTGGGTAGTACGTTCGTCGAGAAGGGTTGCGCCGCGCTGGCGGCGGGCATGCCCGGTGCCGTCATCGAGAAGTGACGCCGGAGAGCGGGGGGCTCCGGCGCCACTTCCACCACCGCTCACCGCTCGAATGGCCCGCATGACCACCCTGCTGGCCGCCGCCTGCCTCTGCGCGGGCGCGGCCGCGCCCGCCGCTGCGTCCGCGGACGTTCCCCTGCCGCCGCTGCCGCCCGTGCCGGCGCCGCCGGCGCTGCCGCCGACGCCGAGCGTGCCCGCATGCGCGAACGCCACGATCGCGGTGAGCGCGCGGACCACGGCACGCGTCGACGCCGCGGTCCTCTGCCTGCTCAACGCGCAGCGCGCCGCGCACGGCCTGCCGCCGCTGAGCGCCAACCGCTCGCTCCGGCACGCGGCCTCGAGCTTCGCGCACGCGATGGTGCGCCACCGCTTCTTCGCGCACGTCTCGCCGGGCGGCTCGACCCCCGCCTCGCGCGTCGCGCACACCTCCTACCTCCGCGGGGCCTCCACGTGGGCGCTCGGCGAGGACATCGCCTGGGGTAGCGGCACGGATGCGACCCCGGCGGCGATCGTGGCGGCCTGGATGGCCTCCGCACCGCACAGGCGCAACATCCTCGAGCCGAGCTTCCGCGACGTGGGGATCGGCGTCCGCCGCGGCGCCCCGGCCAGGGGCGTCCGCGGCGGCGCCACGTACGTCGCGGACTTCGGCGCGCGCACACGCTGAGCGACGGTGAGCCGCTAGGGTCCGCCGCCGCCCATGGCCGACGTCCAGCCCCTCCGCGCACTCCACTACGACCTCGCGAGGACCGGCCCGCTCGCCGGCGTCGCCACGCCGCCCTACGACGTGATCGACCCCGCGCAGCGGGAGCGCCTCGCGGCGCGCTCGCCGTACAACGCCGTCCACGTCGACCTGCCCGAGCCGGCCGAGCCCGGCGGCGACCCGTACGCGAACGCCGCCGCGCTGCTCGAGCGCTGGCAGGCCGACGGCGCGCTCGTCCGCGACGAGCAGCCGGCGCTGTGGGCGCTGACGCAGGACTACGCCGGGCCGGCCGGGGAGCGGCGCACGCGCCGCGGGTTCTTCGCCCGCGTGCGGATCGAGGAGTACGGCGCCGGCCGCATCCGCCCGCACGAGCGCACGCACCCGGGGCCGAAGGAGGACCGGCTGCGGCTCACGCGCGCCACGAAGGCCAACCTCTCGCCGATCTTCAGCCTCTACGCCGACCCCGCGAACCGCGCCTGGAGCGCGCTCGAGCCACACACGGCGGGCGAGCCGTTCGGCGAGCTGACCGACGACGCTGGCACGCTGAACCACCTCTGGCGCGTCACCGACCCCGGCGCGATCGCGGCCGTCCAGGACGCGCTGGGCGACGCCGAGCTGCTGATCGCCGACGGCCACCACCGCTACGAGACGGCGCGCGTCTACGCCGAGGAGATCGGCGGCGAGGGCGAGCACCGCTACGTGCTGATGCACCTCGTGGCGCTCGAGGACCCCGGCCTGACGGTCTTCCCCACCCACCGCCTGATCAGCGGCCTGAACGGCGACGAGCGCCGCATCGAGGCCCTCACGAACACGCTGCGCGAGAGCTTCGACGTCGAGCCGCTCGACGACGTCGCGGACCTCCGGCCGCCGCAGGGCGCCCCCCTGCGCCTGGGCTACCTGGACGCGCACTTCGACAAGCCCTTCCGCCTGACGCTGAAGGACCAGGCGATCGCCGATCGCGCCCTCGGCAGCATGCCGGAGCCCTACCGGCAGCTCGACACCGCGATCGTCGAGGCGCTGCTGCTGAAGGGCCCGCTCGAGCTCACCGACGAGGACATCGACCACCTGCAGGGCCTCGGCTACTCCCGCACGGACGAGGAGGCCGTCGAGCTCGTGCGCAGCGGCGCCTACGACGCCGCGTTCTTCCTTCCGGGAGCCCCGGTGCAGCAGATCCAGGCGATCGCGGCGGCCGGCGTGAACATGCCGCCGAAGTCGACGTTCTTCTATCCGAAGGTGCCGACGGGGATGCTCTTCAACCCGTTGGCATAATCGGTCGATAGGAGCATCGACCGCCCCATCGTTCCCAGGAGCAGCGCCATGAAGGCCACCGCAGTCCGCGAGTCCCAGTACCGCCACACCGTCAAGATCCGCAGCCACGAGCTGGGCGTCGACGAGCCGACCGAGCAGGGCGGCACCGACACCGCGCCGAGCCCGCAGGAGCTGCTGGCTGCGAGCCTCGCCTCGTGCACGGCGGTGACGATGGAGATGTACGCGCAGCGCAAGGGCTGGGACATCGGCGGCATCGAGGTCGCCTGCGAGTACACGCCCGCGGAGCGCGGCTGCCCGACCCGCTTCAACCTCGTGATGCGGATGCCGGAGAGCCTGAGCGGGGAGCAGGTCGAGCGCCTGAAGGTGATCGCTGCCAAGTGTCCGGTGCACCGCACGCTCGACGGCGAGGTCATGTTCGACGAGCGCGTTGAGCTGGTCTCGCTCGCGAGCTGAATCCGCCGCGCGGCTGCGGGCGGTCCTGCTGGACCCCGCCGAGGCCGCGGGCCTCGACGTCCACGGCCGCATCGACGCAGCCGTGCTCGTGCCGCTGTACGTGCGCGACGGCGAGCTGCACGCCGTGTTCACCAAGCGCCGCGACGACATGCGCCGGCACCCCGGTGAGATCTCGTTCCCCGGCGGGCGCCAGGACGACGAGGAGACCGACCTGCGCCTGACCGCGCTGCGCGAGGCGCGCGAGGAGATCGGCCTCGACCCCAAGCACGTCGAGCTCGTCGGCGCGCTGCAGCCGACGCCGACGATCGCCACCAACTACGCCGTCTATCCGTTCGTCGGGCTGATCGAGCCCGGCCACGAGTGGCTTCCGAGCGCGCGCGAGGTCGAGGCCGTGCTCGAGCTCTCGCTCGCGGACCTGCGCGCCGGCTACGGCCGGCGGCGCCTCGTCCGCCGCGGCGTGCCGTTCCGCACCGACGTCTACGTCGTCGGCGAGCACCTCATCTGGGGCGCGACCGCCCGGATGCTCGGCGACCTCCTCGAGCGGATCGACCGGCTCTAGGCGCGCAGCGCGCTCGCCCATGCGAGCCCGCCGCGAAGCCCGAGGGTCGCGGCACGGTCCGCGGCCGACTGCTCACCGCCCTCGCCCGCGCGCGCCCGGGCCGGCGCGAGCGCCTGCTCGCGATGCCCGAGCGTCACCGAGGCGAGGCCGGTGGAGAACTCGTGGCGCACGCGGTCGCCGATGGCGGCCACTGCGAGCGCCTCCTCGTCGCGTCCGAGGCCGGCGAGCGCGATCGCGATGCCGTCGAGCTGGAACGCGAGGTTGCGCGGGTGGCGCGCGCCCAGGCAGTCGAGCGCTCGGGCGTACCCGAG
>DASTWP010000063.1:0-4053 GCA_035765835.1 Solirubrobacteraceae bacterium | reverse complement strand
CGCCTCGGGCTCGGACAGCGCGAACGCCGGCGACCACTCCCCGGAGGCGCACTTCGGCAGCAGCCGCGCCTTCAGCTCATCGGAGCCGAAGAGCTGGATCGGCAGCGTCCCGAGCTCCTGGATCATCAGGATCAGCGCGCTGGAGGCGCACGCCTTCGCGACCTCCTCGACCGCCACCTGCAACATCAGCGTGCCGGTGCCCGTGCCGCCGTACTCGGCCTCGAACGGCAGCCCGAGCAGGTCCTGCTCGGCGAACAGCCGGCGGATGTCCCACGGGTACTCGCCCGTCGCGTCGATCTCCGCCGCGCGCGGCGCGACGCGCTCCGTCACGATCTGGCGGATCGTGTCGCGAAAGTCCTTGTATTCCTGCGGGAGGTCGTAGAGATCAGTGAGCGCCGTGGTCATTGCCCGCATGGTATTTCAGCCGCGGTTGCGCTCCCGGTCGCGGGGGTACGACGTGAGACACAATGGGAATCGGAACCAGCATCTTCCTGATCGCCGTAGGCGCGATCCTCCGCTTCGCGGTGTCGGCCTCGACATCCGGAGTGAACATCCACACCATCGGCGTGATCCTGATGATCGTCGGCGGGATCGGCCTCCTGATCTCGCTGCTGTACCTGGCGATCTGGTCCGATCGCACACGGGGAACCGTGCCGGGCGGGCCGCGCGACAGGTACGTAGAGCGCGACCCGATGGTCTGAACACGGGAACGGGCCCGGATGTCGCCCCCGGGGTGGGGGGCGGCATCCGGATTTTCCCTGTCCGCGCTGACGCGGAGCGCCGGTGCGGCTGAGGCCTGCCGGCGCCGCGACCGTGCGCCCCGCCGCGGGCGGCGAGGCCGACGTCGCGGTCGACCTGCTCTCGCGCGCCGCGTTCGGGCCGACCGTCGGGCGCCTCGTCGAGTTCCCGCGCACGAGCCCCGCAGGCTGCGTGCTCGTCGCCGAATGGCGCGGAGCGATCCGCGGCGCGGCGTGCTGCCTGAGCCTGGGCGCGACGGGCTGGATCGGCGCGCTCGGCGTCGTGCCGGAGGCGCGCGGGCGCGGGCTCGGCAGCGAGCTCACCCGCGCCTGCGTCGACTGGCTGCGCGGGCGCGGCGCGCACACGGTCCTGCTCTACGCGACGGCGATGGGACGGCCCGTCTACGAGCGCCTCGGCTTCGTCGCCGAGGGCGGCGCGACCGCGTGGCGCGGCGTCGCCGGCGCGGTGTCCGGCGCGGACGGCCGCGCTGCGCTGCGCGCCCTGCGCGAGGACGACCGGCCCGCCGTCCGCGCGCTCGATCGCGCGGCGACCGGCGAGCGCCGCGATGTCGTGCTCGACGCGCTGCACCCGCTGAGCGGGATGGCCGCGGACGCGGACGGCCAGCTCGTCGGCTCGGCGATCGCCTCGGCCTGGGGCGCCGGCGTGGCGATCACCGCGTCCGACCCCGCCGCCGGCGAGCGGCTGCTGGCGTCGGCGACGAGCGGGCCGGGCGGCGGCACGGTGATCGTGCCCGACGCGAACGAGCCCGCGCGCGACGCGCTTCGCCGCTGGAGCTTCGCGCGCCTCAACGACGGCGAGCGCATGCGCCTGGGCCCGGCGCTCCCATGGCGCGCCGACTGGCAGTGGGGGCTCTTCAACCTCTTCTGGGGCTGATGCTCAGAGGGCGGGCCCGGCCGGCGCCGTCTGCTGCTGCGCCGGCAGGTCGGGCAGCCGGTACCACTCGCGGATCTTGCCGCCCGTCACGCGGATCGCCCCGCGCGCGCTCTGGCCGACGCCCGAGCCGCACTCGCCGCCGGGGCGGTCGACCAGCACGAACGTCACGATCGTGAAGGCGCCGCTGCGCCCGAGCTGGACGGCGCGCGCGCCGCAGGTGAGCGCGAGGTTCGCGTCGACGCGATCGGTGCGGTTGCGCAGGACGATCACCGGCGTGCCGTTCTGGAAGCGGCTGGGCTGCGCGAAGAAGTCGGCGGCGCCGCCGATGTCGCCGCTGTCGAGCGCGCGCAGCCATGCACGGATCACGCGCGCCGAGCTCGGGTCCGCCGGGCCGGCGGCGCGCTGGGGCACGTTCGCCGGCGGCTGGAGCGAGGGGTCGGCCTGCGCCTGCTGCCGGCGCTCTTGTCGTTGCGCGCCCGCGCTCGCGTGGCGCGCCGGCGCTCGCTTCCCGGAGCCGCAGGCCGCCGGACCGAGGGCGCCTGCGGCGACCGCGGCCGCGAGGAGCAGCCGGCGGGACGAAGCCACGGGGCGATCGTACTCCGGAGCTTCTAGCCTGCGCCGCAGTGAGCGAGATCGAGCGCAGCCCCGAGGACGTCGCGCGCGCGCTTGCGGACGGCAGCGCCACGGTCGTCGACGTGCGCGAGCCGCACGAGCGCGAGGAGGGCTTCATCGCCGGCAGCGAGCACATCCCGCTCGGCGATCTCGGCGCGCGCGCGCAGGAGATCGCGCGCGACCGGCCGGTGGCTTTCTACTGCCACGTCGGCGCGCGCTCGCTGATGGCGGCGGAGGCCTTCGCACGGGCCGGCTATGACGCGTTCTCGATGGCGGGCGGCATCGAGGCCTGGGAGGCCGAGGGCCGCCCCGTCGCCCACTGACGCCC
The DNA here is from genome assembly GCA_035765835.1 of Solirubrobacteraceae bacterium. Taxonomy (GTDB): domain Bacteria; phylum Actinomycetota; class Thermoleophilia; order Solirubrobacterales; family Solirubrobacteraceae; genus JAOPZW01. Next base: position 1,481 of record DASTWP010000063.1, on the reverse strand, counting down.
GCGGCCCCAAGAAACGTCGACAGCCAACGGTTTCGGGGCCCGCAGACGCGGGAAGCGCTCGCGCATGGAGGAGCCGCGCCAGGACAACCCGCTCGCCGATCTCGAGGAGAACCCGCCCAAGCGCCTGGAGGACTGGCCGGACGACGAGCGCAAGTACGAGACGTTCGGCGGCCGCGAGGGCGATCATGGCTACGAGGAGGGCCCCGAGCGCAAGCTCGGTCCCTCCGGACTGCGCCACCTGCCCGACGGATCGGTGGAGATCGACGGCGAGAAGGTCGACAACCCCGAGGACTACAAGGGCCCGCCGATCCCGGGCGGCCCGACGGACCCGAGCACCGGCCGGCCCGAGGCCGAGCGCGACCGCTGAGCCGCTGCCGCCGGGCCCGCGCGAGCCGGCGGCCGTCCAGACGCTCGAGTGGATCGCGCGCCCGACGGCGTTCCTGCGACGCTGCGCCGCGCGGCACGGCGAGGCGTTCACGCTGCGTCTCGCGTTCGACGAGGGCCCGCTCGTGCTCGTCTGGAGCCCGCAGGCGGTGCGCGCGGTCCACGGCGCGTCGCCCGGCGTCGCGCGCCGCGGCGAGAGCCCTGGCGCGCTGCGCGACGTCGCCGGCCCGCGCTCGATCCTCTTCACCGACGGCGAGGAGCACCTGCGCGTCCGGCGGATGATGCTGCCCGCCTTCCACGGCGACCGGCTGCGCGCGACGGGGCCCGTCGTGTCGGAGGTCGCGGCCGAGGCGGCGGCGTCGTGGCCGCGTGGACGGCCGTTCGCGGCGCTGCCGGCGGCGCAGCGGCTGACGCTCGAGGTGATCCTGCGCGCGGTCCTCGGCGCGCGCGACCCGGTCCTGGCGCAGGACGTCCGCCGCGCGCTGGACCTCACCTCGTCGCTGCCGCGCCTGGCCGCGCTCGCGCTCGTGCGACGGGACGCCGGGCCACTGCGGCCGTGGCGCGCGTTCCGCGCGGCGCTGGCCGCGGTCGACGCGCGACTGCTGGCGCACATCGCCCGGCGCCGCGCCGAGGGCGGCGGGGGCGACGACGTGCTCGGCCTGCTGCTCGAGGCGGGCGTGGACGACCAGGAGGCGCGCGACCATCTCGTCACGCTGCTCGCCGCCGGACACGAGACCACTGCCGGCACGCTCGCCTGGGCCCTCGAGCGCCTCGCGCGCGCGCCCGCGTGGCAGGAGCGCGCCGCCGCCGGCGAGGACGCGGTGCTGGACGCGATCGTGGCCGAGACGCTGCGAATCCGCCCGGTGCTGACGGTCGCGCCGCGGCGGCTGGCGGCACCGCTCGACATCGGCGAGGGCGTGCTGCCCGCAGGCGCGCACGTCGCGCCCTGCATCTATCTGCTGCACCGCCGCGCCGACCTCTACCCCGACCCGCTCGCATGGCGGCCCGAGCGCTTCCTGGAGCGCCCGCCCGACTCGAGCGTGTGGATCCCGTTCGGCGGCGGCACGCGCCGCTGCCTGGGCGCGGCGTTCGCGCAG
>DASTWP010000062.1:0-12216 GCA_035765835.1 Solirubrobacteraceae bacterium | reverse complement strand
CTTCGGGCGCCGTGCTGCGCAGGGCCGGCCGCTGCAGGCGGGGGCATGATCCTCGCGACGAAGGTCTCGCAGCTCGGCGAGCTGGTCTGGGTCTCGGCCGCCGCCGGCCTCGTGGTCAGCCTGATGTTCTCGCTCGCGCTGCTCGGCGTGACGCGCGGCGAGGACGCGCGCCGCGCCCGCGCCGGCGCGGTCGCCGCCGCCTGGTTCGCGCTCTCGCTCGTGACGTTCGCGGTGTTCCTCGCCACGGTCGTAATCGCCGTGATCCTGATCACGACGAAGTCGTAGGGGTGCCGGAGGCCCTCAGGTGAGGGCCGGAGGCGGGTCCCCAGGCTGGAACTCGATCTCCTTCAGCACGCGCGCGGGGATGCCGGCGGCGATCGAGCCGTCCGGGACGTCCGTCGTGACGACGCTGTTGGCGCCGATCACGCAGCGCGCGCCGATCCTCACGCCGCTCGTCACGACGACGTTCGCGCCGAGCCACGTGTTGTCGCCGATCCGGGTCGGGCCCTTGCTCGTGAAGCCCTGCCACGTGATCGGACGGCCGGGGTCGTCGTAGCGGTGGTTGGCGTCCGAGACGAAGCAGCCGTTTGCGAGCATGCAGTGCTCGCCGATCTCGACGAGCGCGTGCGAGGCGACCATCACGCCGAGGTTCAGGAACGAGCCTGCGCCGATGCCGATCCGGCCCGTGTCGCCGCCGGTCAGCCACACGCCCGGCTCGAACAGCGCCCCGGCGCCCACCTCGAGCCGGCCCTCGCGCAGCATCTCGAGCACGTTGCCGTGGATCGGCCAGCGCACGAACGCCTCGCGCCTCGCCATCTCCCAGTGGATCGCCGCGCGATTCCACGGCAGCGAGCTGCGCTCGTACCAGCGCCACTTCTGCCACCAGAGCTTCGCCTGCGCCCTCCTCATCGCCGCCAGCTTGCCAGACGCACGGCGACTTGCAGGTCGACAGAACCGCGCGCGGGCGCGCTTCGCCGATGCCCGCACGGGCATCGGTGGGCCATGTCCCGTTCCCCCCTGCTCGTAGTCACGGCCGCCCTCGCCCTGCTCCCGGCCGCCCCCGCCGCCGCCGCGATCCACGAGGTCGCCCCCGGCGAGACGCTCTCCGGCATCGCGATCGCGGACGGCCTGCCGCTCTCCGCCCTCGCCGCCGCCAACGGGATCTCGGCCGAGACGCGCGTCGTCGCCGGTCAGGTGCTGACGATCCCCGCCGCAGGCGACGCCGCGACCGCGACCGCGACCGCGACGACCGTCAGCGGCGACGGTGACGGCGACGCCGATGACGGCGCCGGCACGACCGCCACCACCGCAACCGCACCGCCCGCGCTCGGCGCCTACACCGTCCGCCCCGGCGACACGCTCAGCGAGCTCGCGGTGCGCAGCCGCGTGCCCGCGGCGCAGATCGCCTACATGAACGGCCTGAGCGTCGACGGCCCGCTGCTGACCGGCACGATCATCAAGCTCCCGACGGGCTCGCCGGTCGCGACGACCGCAGCGTCCGCTCCGAGCACGCCGACCGTCGTCCCCGCGGCCTCGCCCACCCCGACCACGACACGGCTCACGGCGTCCGAGATCAGCTCGATCGCCTCGGCCAACGGCGTGCCGGGCTCGCTCGCGGCCGCCATCGCCTGGCAGGAGAGCGGCTTCAACAACGCGTTCGTCTCCTCCGCGAACGCCCGCGGCGTGATGCAGCTGCTGCCCGGCACCTGGGACTACGTGCAGTCGGCGCTGATCCCGGGCCAGCACCTCGATCCGGCCTCGGCGAGCGACAACGTCCGCGCGGGCTCGCTCTACCTCGGCCAGCTCCTGCGCCAGTCCGGCGGCGACGCCGCGACGGCCGTCGCCGGCTACTACCAGGGCCTCGCGTCCGTACGCTCGGTCGGGATGCTGCCGGAGACGCGCCGCTACGTCGCCGACGTGCTCGCGTTGCAAGGGCGTTTCGGCGGCTGAGGGGCCTGACGCAGCGCTCAAGTCGCCGCGGCGCAACTGCCGATGCTGCGGGCAGGTGCCCGCACCCGATCCTCAACCTGCCCTCACGGCGGTCGATCGCGACGTCGACCGCCTGCGCGGCCTGCTCGACATCGCGCACGCGGTCCGCGGCGGCGGCGACCTGCGCCCGCTGCTGGAGGCGATCGCGCAGGCGGTCGGCGACTCGCTGGGCTTCGGCGCGGTTGTCGTCAACCTGCACCGCCCGGAGTGGGACGACTACGAGGTCGTCGTCGTGCACGGCAGCGAGGGCGCGCGCTCGCAGCTGCTGGGCCAGACGACGACGCGCGAGGACTGGGCGCCGCTGCTGGACTCGCGCTTCCGGCGCGGCGACGCGTACCTGATCCCGCACGGCGAGTACGACTGGGACGACGGCATGGCGGCCTACATCCCGCCGGCGAGCGGCGACGGCGGCCCTGACGCGTGGCATCCCGAGGACGCCCTGATGCTCCCGCTGCGCTCCTCCGGCGGGCAGCTGCTCGGGATCCTGTCGGTCGACGAGCCCGCGAGCGGGCAGCGGCCGAGCGACGCGGAGCTGGAGGTCCTCGGCGCGATCGTGGCGCACGCCGCCGTCGCGGTCGAGCAGGCGCAGGCGACCGCGGAAGCCCGCCGCCACCGCGCCGCGATCGAGCACCTGCTGCGCGTCTCCGCGCAGCTCACCGGCCGCCGGTCGGCGGGCGAGATGCTCGAAGCGGTCTGCGGCGCGATCCGCGACGCGCTCGGCTTCCAGAAGGTCCTCGTCGCGCTGCCAGACGCACTCGGCGACCGCCGGCTCGTCCCGTGGGCGACCGTCGGCTGGTCCGAGGAAGAGCTCGAGGGGCTGCCGGTCGTGCCGGTCGACGCGCTGCTGGCGCTGCTCGGCCCCGAGCACGACCGCGAGGGCTGCGCGCTGCTCGAGCGCGAGACCGCGCACGCGCTCGTGCCCGAGCCGTTGCGCCGCATGTACTCGTCGGTGATGAACGGCAGCGGCCCGCTCGCCTGGCGCAACCACTGGCTGATGGTCGGCCTGCACGACCGCGACGGCGTCGTCAACGGGATCATCTGGGCCGACGATCCGGCCGACCGCCTGCTGCCGACGACCGAGCGCCTCCAGGCGCTGCGCGCGTTCGCCAACCAGGCCATCAGCGCCGTCGACTCCGCCCGCCAGCTCGAGCACGTCAGCCACCTCGCCGCGCACGACCCGCTCACCGGGCTGCGCAACCGCCGCGACTTCGAGCCGCGCATCGACGCGGACATCAGCCGCCTGCACCCGACCGGCGTCGTGTCGCTGATCGTCTGCGACCTGGACCACTTCAAGCGCGTCAACGACTCGCTCGGCCACGAGGCCGGCGACCAGGTGCTGCGGCGCTTCTCCGAGCTGCTGCGGCGCTCGACGCGCGGCTCGGACGTCCCGACGCGCCTCGGCGGCGAGGAGTTCGCGATCGTGCTGCCGGGCGCCGACGGCAGCGCCGCGCTCGCGGTCGCCGAGCGCCTGCGGCTGGCGGTGCGCCAGGAGTTCTCCGACGTCGAGCCGGCGATCTCCGTCTCGGCGGGCGTCGCATGCTCGAGCGAGGACGTCGCGAGCGCCGCCGAGCTGATGCGCGCCGCGAACCGCTCGCTGTACGCGGCCAAGCGCCTCGGGCGCGACCGCTGCGTGCTCTACCACCCCGAGACGCTCGCGCTGCTCGACTCGCTCAAGGCCGCCGAGCCCGAGGGCCAGGAGCAGCTCGCCGCGGCGATCCTGCTCGCCGAGACCCTCGACCTGCGCGACGGCGGCACCGCGCGCCATTCGCAGACGGTCGCGCGGCTCTCCGAGCAGGTCGCGGCCGAGCTCGCGTGGACGCCCGAGCGCGTCGAGCGCATGCGCGTCGCCGGCCTCCTGCACGACATCGGCAAGCTCGGCATCTCCGATGCGATCCTGCACAAGCCCGGGCCGCTCGACGACGGCGAGTGGGCGGAGATGAAGCGCCACCCCGAGGTCGGCGCGCGGATCCTCGAGCACTCGAACCTGCGCGACATCGCCGCCTGGGTCCTCGCACACCACGAGCGGATCGACGGCCGCGGCTACCCGCTCGGCCTCGCCGGCGAGGCGATCCCGATCGAGGCGCGCGTGCTCGCGGTCGCCGACGCCTACGAGGCGATGACCGCCGACCGCCCGTACCGCAAGGCCCTGCCCGGCGAGATCGCGGAGGCCGAGCTGCGCCGCCACGCCGGCACGCAGTTCGACGAGCAGGTCGTCGAGGCCCTGCTGCGCATCCTCGGCGCGATCGACGCCTCCGCGCCGCTGCTCGGCCCGTAGCGAGGCCGCCGGCGGTGGGCCGGATAAGCGAAGCGGACGTTCGTCAAGAGAGCCCACCCTCGCGCTCGGCGCGGGCGTCGGCCCACGCCCTCTCGTCGTAGACGGCGGGCTCGGAGGGGTCGAAGCGGGCGCCGCTACGCACCTGGCCGCGGAACACCTCGTCCATGCGGGAGTCCGTCCCGCTCCGACCGACCATCGCCGCCGGGCCGATCCGCCATCGCATCAGGCGGCGGCCGCGACCTTGCGCGTGCGCTTGGAGCCGGACCGGCCGTTGCCGCGCCGCGCGCTCGGCGCGGCGGGCGTCACGAGCTCTCGCAGGAACTCGCCGGTGTGCGAGCCGGGGGTGCCGGCGACCTCCTCGGGGGTGCCGGTGGCGACGACCTCGCCGCCCTCCTCCCCGCCCTCCGGGCCCATGTCGATCAGCCGGTCGGCGGTCTTGATCACGTCGAGATTGTGCTCGATCACCACGACGGAGTTGCCGGCGTCCACGAGACGCTGCAGCACGTCGAGCAGGCGCTCGACGTCGGCGAAGTGCAGGCCGGTGGTCGGCTCGTCGAGGATGTAGAGCGTGCGGCCGGTGGCGACCTTCGAGAGCTCCGTCGCGAGCTTGACCCGCTGCGCCTCGCCGCCGGACAGCGTCGTCGCCGGCTGGCCGAGGCGGATGTAGCCGAGGCCGACGGCGTTCAGCGTCTCGAGCCGCCGCCGCACCTTCGGGATGTGCTGGAAGAACTCGAGCGCCTCCTCGACCGACATCGCGAGCACGTCGGCGATCGACTTGCCCTTGAAGCGCACCTCGAGCGTCTCGCGGTTGTAGCGCTTGCCGTGGCACTGCTCGCACGGCACGTAGACATCGGGCAGGAAGTGCATCTCAATCTTGATCTGGCCGTCGCCGCGGCAGACCTCGCAGCGCCCGCCCTTGACGTTGAACGAGAAGCGCCCCGGCTTGTAGCCGCGCGCCCGCGCCTCCTGCGTCTTCGCGAACAGGTCGCGGATGCAGTCGAACAGGCCGGTGTAGGTCGCCGGGTTCGAGCGCGGCGTGCGCCCGATCGGCGACTGGTCGACCTGGATGATCTTGTCGAGCTGCTCGAGGCCCTCGACGCGGTCGTGCGCGCCCGGCCGCTGGCGCGCCCGGTGCAGGCGGTTGGCCACGGCCTTGAACAGCACCTCGTTGACGAGCGTCGACTTGCCCGAGCCGGAGACGCCCGTCACGCACGTGAGCGTGCCGAGCGGCACGCGCACGTCGATGTCCTTGAGGTTGTGCTGCGTCGCGCGGCGGATCTCGAGCTGCCCGGAGGGCTTGCGCCGCTTCGCCGGCACCTCGATCGTACGCGAGCCCGAGAGGAACTGGCCGGTCAGCGAGTCCGCGACCTTCTCGACGTCCTTCGCCGTGCCCTGCGCCACGATGTGGCCGCCGTGCTCGCCCGCCCCCGGCCCGAGGTCGACGAGGTGGTCGGCCGCGCGCATCGTCTGCTCGTCGTGCTCGACGACCAGCACGGTGTTGCCGAGGTCGCGCAGGCGCTCGAGCGTCGCGATCAGGCGCGAGTTGTCGCGCTGGTGCAGGCCGATCGAGGGCTCGTCGAGCACGTACAGCACGCCCACCAGCGCCGAGCCGATCTGCGTCGCCAGGCGGATCCGCTGCGCCTCGCCACCCGAGAGCGTCGCCGCCGCGCGGTCCATCGAGAGGTAGCCGATGCCGACGTTCTCCAGGAAGCGCAGGCGCTCCTCGATCTCGCGGAAGATCAGCCGCGCGATGTGGCGCTCGGTCTCGGTGAGCTCCACGTCGTCCAGCCACGCCAGCGCGCGGCGCACCGACAGCGCGCAGAACTCGTGGATCGCCATCCCGCCGACGAGCACCGACCGCGACTCCGGCCGCAGCCGCGCGCCCTTGCAGTCCGGGCACGGCACGACCGACATGAACTCCTCGATCTTCTCGCGGATCGTGTCGGAGTCCGTCTCCCGGTAGCGGCGCTCCAGGTTCGGCACCACGCCCTCGAAGCGCGCGTGGTAGGAGCGCCGCCGGCCGAAGCGGTTGCGGTAGGAGACCGCGACGCGGTCGCCGTTCAGCCCATAGAGGAAGAGGTCCTGCTCGTCCTGCGGCAGCTCCGCCCACGGCGTGTCGAGGTCTACGCCGTACTGCTCGGCGATCCCCTGCATGATCTGCTCGTAGTACTGCGAGGAGCTGTTGGCCCACGGCGCGATCGCGCCCTCGCCGATCGACAGGTGCGGGTCAGGCACGATCAGCTCGGGGTCGATCTCCATCTGCGAGCCGAGGCCCGTGCAGCGCTCGCAGGCGCCGTGCGGCGAGTTGAAGGAGAAGATCCGCGGCTCGAGCTCCGGCATCGAGGTGCCGCACTTCAGGCACGCGAAGCGCTCGCTGAACGTCAGCACGCGCGCGCCGTCGCCCTCGGCGACGATCTCGACCTCGACGATCCCGTCCGCGAGCGCGACCGCGGTCTCGATCGAGTCCGCGAGGCGCTTGCGCAGGTCGTGGCGCATCACGAGCCGGTCGATCACGACCGAGATGTCGTGCTTGAACTTCTTGTCGAGCTCGATCGGGTCTTCCAGCAGCCGCAGCTCGCCGTCGACCTTCGCGCGCGCGTAGCCCTCCGCGCGCAGCTCGCCGAAGAGCTTGCCGTACTCGCCCTTGCGCCCGCGCACGACCGGCGCCATGACCATGAAGCGCGTGCCCTCCGGGAGCTCCATCACCTGGTCGATGATCTGCTCGGCCGACTGCCCGGCGATCGGCGCGCCGCACTTGAAGCAGTGCGGATGGCCGACGCGCGCCCACAGCAGGCGCAGGTAGTCGTAGATCTCGGTGACCGTGCCGACGGTCGACCGGGGGTTGCGCGACGTGGTCTTCTGGTCGATCGAGATCGCCGGCGAGAGCCCCTCGATCGAGTCGACGTCCGGCTTGTCCATCTGGCCGAGGAACTGGCGGGCGTAGGCGCTCAGCGACTCGACGTAGCGGCGCTGCCCCTCGGCGTAGATCGTGTCGAACGCGAGCGAGGACTTCCCGGACCCGGACAGCCCTGTCAGCACCACCAGCGCATCGCGCGGCAGCGTGAGCGAGACGTCCTTCAGGTTGTGCTCGCGAGCGCCCGAGACGACGATCGCATTCGACGGCGGCATGAGAACGTCATTGTAGAGAGGCGAACAGACGTTCTGGTCGCCCGTCAGCGCGGCAGGCCTGCGGCCCAGCAGGCGCGCGCGCCGTGGCAGCGCCTCAGGCGCGCGAGCACGCGGTGCAGCTCGCGCCGCTGCGCGCGGCTCAGGCGGTGCCACGCGTTGTGGCGCTCGAACGGGTCGCGGCGCAGGTCGTAGTACTCCCGCTCGTGCGCCCCGTCGCGGTACTCGACGTACAGCGCCTCGACCGGGCCGCGGAACGCGGGCAGGCGCCGCGCGGAGATGCGGATCGCCTGGTAGGTCGTCGGATTCCCGCCGCGGCGCCCGGTCTCGTAGTCCGGGTCGGACCGGTTCAGGTCCGGGCCGTGGTGCTCGACCAGCGCGACCGTCCGCCAGCGAACCGGTGGCCCTGCCGGGTGCAGGAGCGGGAGCAGGCTGTGCCCGTCGACGGAGCGCGCGGGCGTGATGCCGGCGATCCGCTCGAACGTCGGCGCGAGGTCGACGTTCTGCACGACCCGGCTGACCCTGCGCCCCTGCGGCACGCCCGGGCCGGCGACGATCAGCGGCACGCGGATGTCCGTCTCGAAGGCGGTCTGCTTGCCGCGCATCAGCCGGTGCTGGCCCATGTGGTAGCCGTTGTCGGAGCTGAACACGATGTAGGTCCTGTCGAGCAGGTGGCGCGCGGCGAGCGTCGCCTCCACGTCCGCCAGGAGCTTGTCGACGGCCTCGACCGACCGCGCGCGCTTGCGGTAGGTCTTGTCGAGCGTGCGGATCTCCCGCCGCGTGAGCGGCCTGCGGTGGCCGAGCCACCCGGGCGGATCGGTGTTGCCCGTGTCGAACGACGAGTCGCGCGGCTGCCTGAGACCCGGGAAGTCGCAGCCGTCGCGGGGCGCGGGCGTCGAGGGCTTGTGGGGCGCGAACGTCGCGACCTCGAGCAGGAACGGGCGGCGCCCGGAGCGGGCGATGAACGCGCGGGCGCGGGCGTTCAGGACGTCGACGCCGTAGTTGTCCGGGGTCCCCGTCACCCCGCAGGCGCCGGTCGGACCGCCGTAGAAGTTGACCCTGCCGTTCTCGTCGAGCAGGTAGTCGAACTCGCGGTAGCCGGTGTTGTTGCTGACGTGCCAGTCGGTCCAGCCCGGCGGGATCGGCGCGCGGCCGGCCGCCATGTCGCGATCGCCGTATCCGTTCAGGTACTTGCCGAGCAGCGACGTCCGGTAGCCGCGGCGCTGCGCAGCAACGGCGAACGTCCTGCGCGCGAGATGGCGGGCCTGGAACTCCTCGAAGCCGCCGAACGGCGGGAAGTTCGTGACGACGCCGCTGTCGTGCGGGAACAGCCCGGTGAAGATCGTCGCCCGCGACGGGCAGCACAGCGAGTCCGCGACGAAGTAGTGATCGAACGTCTCGCCGCGGCGCTCGAGTTGCATGACGTGCGGCGCGATGCGGCCGTCGATCAGGTTCCAGGAGAGGTCGTCGGTGAGGATGAAGACGACGTCGGGCCTGGCGGTCGCGTGGGCCGCCGCGGCCGCGCGCCCGCCGCCGAACGTGCCCGCCGCGGCCGACCCGCCGAGCGCCACCCCGGCGACGAGCAGCAGGGCGAGGACCGCGCGACGCACGGCGTCAGCGCTCCAGTCGCCTCGCCGTGGCGCGGAAGGCCGCCAGCGCCGGCTTCGACACGGAGCGGCCGGCTCCGTCCAGGCGGCGCAGGCCGCCGTAGTCGAACGAGTCCGCGCCGCCGATCGCCGGCGAGAGCCACGTGTACCAGTAGAGGCCTGCGATGCGGTCGCGCGCGCGGCGCGCGGCAAGCGCGGTCAGCGCGGCGCGCACGCGCGCAGCCTGCCCGCGCTCGGTCGTCTCCCAGCCGTAGTTGAAGGTCGAGTGGCCCTCGCCGCTGCTCCACGAGACCTCGGTCAGCAGCAGCGCCTTGCGCGCGTCGCCGTGCCGGCGCATCTCCTTGCGGACGAGGTCGACGATCTTGACGACGTTCGCGACCCGGCGGCTGAACGGGTGCGCCGCTGCGACGTCGAACAGCCGCCGCCCGCCGGCCGCGTAGACGCGGCGCAGATCGATCCACGAGCGGTTGGTCAGGCCGGCGAGCACGACCTTCGCGTGCGGGTCGGCGCGGCGGATCGCGGAGTGCGCGGCGCGCAGCAGGCGCACGTAGCCGGGGGCCCACGCCCCGGGGACCGACCAGTACTTCGTGATGTCGGGCTCGTTCCAGACCTGCCATTCGCGAACCGGGCGCCGCGGCAGCGACGCGTTCGCCGGCCAGAACGTGCCGTGCGGGCCGTAGCGACCGATCAGCGCGCGCAGGAACGCCGCGTATGTCGCGGGGTCACCCGGCGGCGAGGCGGGATCCGACGGGTTCGCCGCCGCCCATGCGGGCGTGCGCAGCACGACCGGCAGCACGTCCAGCCGCGCCGCGACGGCCGCCGCCATGAAGCGATCGACGGACGACCAGTCGAGCACCCCCGCCCGGGGCTGGACGTCGGACCAGTAGACCGCCAGCCGCACCGAGCCCGCGCCCGAGGAGCGCATCAGCCGCAGCTCGGCTCCCAGATCGACATCCGGCGCGCCGCCGAGCAGCGGGCCGTCGGCCATGACACCGAAGAACGACGCCGGCACCCGCGCCGCCGCGCGCGCGGGAGCGCAGCAGGCGATGGCGAGCAGCCCGCAGAGCGCGAGGACGGACCGGTGCATCCCGCCGCAGGCTAGCCGACGCTGGCGTACACCTCGTCGAGCAGCGCGTCGGGGTCGGAGAGCGAGAAGTTGTCCTTGAGGAACTTCGCGGTCTCCTTGCGCGGCTTGCCCTCGAGCGCCATCTGGAGCGCGACGAACCGCGCGCCCTCGGCGTCGCCGCCCTCCTCGACCGCTCCGGAGGCCGCCTGGGGGGCCGGCTCCTCGGCGGCGTGCGGCGCCGCGGGCGGCGGCACGCTCGCGGGGGCGGCGGGCTCGGCGGCCGCGGCCGCCGCGGCGCCGGACCGGCCCGAGCCGAGCTTCTCGACCTCCGCCTGGAGCGAGGACAGCTCGGACGCCATCCGCCCTGCGCCGCTGCGCAGCTCCTCGACGAGCCCCTCGAGCTCGCGCTCCATCGCCTGCAGCCGCTCGAGCAGCGCGTGCGTGGACTGGGCGGCCTGCGCGCGGATCCGCTGCGCGTCCTCCTGCGCCGCCTGCTCGATCTCGGCGGCGCTCGCCTCGGCGGCCTGCACGATCGCACGCACGCGCTCGCTGGCGGCAGCGGCCAGCGACTCCGAACCTTCGCTCATGGCACAAACCTACGAGGCCACGGCTGCGAACGTCGCAATTATTCGTACGTTCGCAGCCCAGACCCGGAGTCAGGGGAGCCGGAGCGATCCATCCGCCGCGCGCACCACCAACCCGTCGCGCACGAGCCCGTCCACCGCGGTCCAGACCCTCTCCCTCTCGATGTCCGGCCACGGCTCGACGCCCGCGAGCGCGGCGACCACCCGGCCCCGCACCCAGCGGTTCGAGCCTTCGAAGCGGCCCTGCCGTCGAGCGGCCGCGACGGGAGCCGGCCCGGGGCACTCCCTGGCGAGCGGGCACGCGCCGCAGCGGGGCCGGCGAGCGGTGCAGACGGTCGCCCCAAGCTCCATCAATGCCTGGCCCAAGTCGGACGTGACGCGCCCGACGGCGAAGCCGCTCCGCTCCAGCACCCTTCGCACGTTCACGTCGACCGGCAACACCGGCCGCCCGAACGCGAACAAGCCCACCGCCGCGGCCGTGTACGGGCCCACGCCCGGAAGCGACGAAAGGTCCGACGGCCACCCCTCACCAGCCACGACCACACACGCCCCGTGCAACCGCACAGCCCGCGCGTTGTAGCCGAGGCCGATCCATTCACGGAGAACGTCGGCGCGATCCGCGGCCGCGAGGGCCGAAGCGGTCGGCCACCGCTTCATCCACGCCAGATACCGCGGCACCACCCGCGCCACCTGCGTCTGCTGAAGCATCACCTCCGAGACGAGGATCGCGTAGGGGTCGCGCGTGCGCCGCCACGGCAGGTCGCGCGCCTCCCGCCGATACCACCGCAGCAGCGCGGCGCGAGCGCTCAGGCCGGCGCCTCGTGCTGCCGGATGTCCGTCAGCTCGCGGCGCAGCTCGCGGATCTCGTCGCGCAGCCGGGCGGCGTACTCGAAGCGCAGCTCGTCCGCCGCGGCGAGCATCTCCTCCTCGAGCTCCACGATCGTCTTCTCGAGCTCGCTCATCGACAGCGTGCCGCGATCGGCCCGGCGCCGCCGCTCGGCGCGCTTGCGCCCGCGCGGCGTCTTGCCCTCCGCCTGCAGGAACTCCGCGATGTCGCTGATGCCCTTGACGATCGACGCGGCCGTGATCCCGTGCTCCTCGTTGTATGCGAGCTGGATCGCGCGCCGGCGGTCCGTCTCGCTGATCGCCGCGTCCATCGCCGCGGTGCGCTTGTCGGCGTACATGAGCACCGTGCCCTCGATGTTGCGCGCCGCGCGGCCGATCGTCTGGATCAGCGAGGTCTCGCCGCGCAGGAAGCCCTCCTTGTCGGCGTCGAGGATCGCCACCAGCGAGACCTCCGGCAGGTCGAGCCCCTCGCGCAGCAGGTTCACGCCGACGAGCACGTCGTACTCGCCGAGGCGCAGGTCGCGGATGATCTGGATGCGCTCGAGCGTGTCGACCTCGGAGTGCAGGTAGCGGACCTTGAAGCCCATCTCGAGCAGGTAGTCGGTGAGGTCCTCGCTCATCTTCTTGGTGAGCGTCGTGACCAGCACGCGCTCCTCGCGGTCCACGCGCGCGCGGATCTCGTTCATCAGGTCGTCGATCTGGTTGCGCGTCTCGCGCACCTCG
>DASTWP010000061.1:0-2478 GCA_035765835.1 Solirubrobacteraceae bacterium | reverse complement strand
GCGGGCGTCACGGCCCTCGGCGCCGTTGATGAACAGCGACTGGCCGAACTCATAGACGTCGAGCAGCCGGCCGAGGCGCGCCGCGAGGACGACCGGAAGCCGGCCCGCGTGGTCGCGGGCGTAGCGCAGGCCGATGCCGCGCTCGCGCGCGAAGTACTGCGCCTCGTCCTCGCCCGGCCGGCGCGGCGTGTAGCACTGGAAGCGCCACGAGCCGATCAGCGGCCCGTGGTACGTGGCCGGGCAGTTCGCGCCGATGAACAGGCCGTTCGAGTTCGTCGAGATCAGCACCGGCGAGTCGAACGTGTCGAGGTTGCGGATCGTCCAGGGCAGCAGGACCAGGACCGTCGCGGCCACCAGCGCGCCGAACAGCCGCGCTCTTCCGCCCCACGCCGGCGAGCCGCGCAGGCACAACGGCAGCCCGAGCAGCACGACGAGCGCGAGGCCCTCGCCGCGGGTCAGCGCCGCCAGCCCGATGAGCAGGCCGAGCAGGAGCGCCGGCCGCGGGCCGGGGCGCCGGGCGAGCCAGACCGCGGCGAGCAGCGAGCAGAGGATGAACGTGCCGTAGAGCGTCTCGCTCATCAGCGCGCCGTCGGCGGTCCACAGCAGCGGGTAGCCCGTGGCGATGGCGGCGGCGACGAGGCCGGTCCGCCAGCCGGCCAGCGCCCGGCCGACCAGGCCGATGAGCGCGACGTTGACGGTCCCGACGGCGCCGAGGATCAACCGGTGGGCCTCGTAGCTGTTGGCGCCCAGCTTGTCGACGACCGCGAGGAACAGCTCGAACAGCGGCGGGTGCTCGGCGGTCGGGCCGAACGGCGGCAGGACCTCCCTGAAGCCGTGCCCGTCAGCCAGCTCCTGGCCCACCCCGTGGAACGTCAGCGCGTCGCCGACGACCGGAAAGCCCTGCTGGTGCAGGGCGTAGGCGATCCGCACGCCCAGCGCGCCGAGGCAGATCAGGCCCAGGAGCGGGCCGAAGCGAAGCGTGCGGGACACGTGCGGGGCAAGCCTAAGCTTCGGGGCGCATGGCCGCCGCCGCGCCCGACGCTCTCCGCCCCCCGCCCGGCAACCCGCGGTTCCCGCTCCTGGACTCGATGCGCGCGATCGCCGCGCTGTCGATCCTCGTCACCCACGCGTCCGGCGTGTCGACCTTCAACGTCGCCAACGCGCTGGGCGCGTACACCGCGCGGCTGAACTTCGGCGTCACGATCTTCTTCCTGCTGTCGGGCTTCCTGCTCTACCGCCCGTTCGTGGCCGCGCGCCGCGACAACCGGCCGCCGATCGCGATCCGCGCGTTCTTCCGCCGCCGCGTGCTGCGCATCCTGCCGGCGTACTGGGTGGCGCTGTCGATCCTCGCGCTGTGGCCGGGCCTGCTGGGCTTCGCCGACCACTGGTGGCGCTTCTACTCGTTCACGCAGATCTACTGGGCCAACAGCACGGTGCAGGGCGACGGTCCCGCGTGGACGCTTGCCATCGAGGTCAGCTTCTACCTCTCGCTGCCGCTCATCGCGCGGGGCATCGCGGCGCTGCGGCCGTCGGTCCGCGGAGAGCTCGCGCTCATCGGCTTCGGCGCGGTCTGCGCGCTGGCCTTGCGGACGGTGCTGCAGGCCGACGGCGGCTTCAACGTCCTGCAGAACACGCTGCCGTGCTACTTCGACTGGTTCGCCTACGGGATGATCCTCGCCGTCCTGAGCGTCGCCTGGCACGGGCGCGAGGCGCAGTCCCGGGCGCTGAGGCTCATCGTGCGCCGGCCGTGGCTTCCGTGGCTGGGCGCCGCGGTCGTCTTCTGGTTCATGGCGACGCAGATGTCGCTGTCGCGCGGGTTCTTCGTCGTCTACACGAACTGGAACTACTTCGGCGAGCACGCCTGCTACGCCCTGTGCGCGTTCCTGCTGCTGCTCCCCGCCGTGTTCGGCGACTGGGCCGGCGGCTGGCCGCGGCGCATCCTCGCCGCGCGGCCGCTGCCGTGGCTCGGCCTCGTCTCCTACGGCATCTTCCTGTGGCACGCGCCGATCATGCTCTGGCTCGACGACCGGGGCGCGCAGGGCTGGCTGCCGGGGTCCGGCTTCCTGTCGCTCATGCTGGTGACCGCCGCGATCGTCATCCCCATCGCCGCGGCGAGCTACTACGTGGTCGAGCGCCCCGCGCTGCGGTTCAAGGACCGCCGAACGAGGCACCGGGACGCCGCCCTGGCGCCGCCGGCAACTGCTGGCCAAGCGGGCTGAGCTTCTGGGCCTGGGCGGCCGCGCGCCGCGCGAGGCCCGTGCGCCCGGCCGCGCGGGCGGCGATGGCGAGCGCGTTCCACGCGGTCGCGGACTGCGGCTCCTTGGCCGCGGCGCGATAGGCGAAGGCGAGCGCGTCGCGCGCGCGGCCCTGACGGTCGAGCGCCGCGGACGCCGCGACCAGGCCGTCGGTGCCGCGGCAGCGGTCCTGGAGGTCGCGCAGCGCCGGCGCCTCGAGCCCGGCGGGCAGCTTGCCGATCAC
>DASTWP010000060.1:0-7138 GCA_035765835.1 Solirubrobacteraceae bacterium | reverse complement strand
ACGTCTGGATCGTCGACCGCAAGAAGGAGCTGATCATCAACGCGGGCGGCAAGAACATGTCGCCGGCGAACATCGAGGCCCAGCTGAAGTCCGCCGGCCCGCTGATCGGGCAGGCGTGCGTGTTCGGCGACCGGCGCCCCTACAACGTCGCGCTGCTCGTACTGGATCCGGAGGCCGCGGACGGCCTGGACCCGCGCGACCCGGCCGTGATCGCGCGCGTGCAGGCCGAGGTCGACGCGGCCAACGCGCGGCTGTCGCGCGTGGAGCAGATCAAGCGCTTCGAGATTCTCACCGACGAATGGCTGCCCGGCGGCGAGGAGCTGACGCCGACGATGAAGCTCAAGCGCCGCCCGATCGCCGAGAAGTACGGGGCACGCATCGACGCCCTGTACGAGCAGGCGTAAAGCCGCTCGACGCCCTGACAGGGCGCCCGCGGCCGTCCGTACACTGGCGGCTTCGATGGCAGAACGCCGGCTTCAGGGGCTCCAGCGGGTCCTGGGCGTCAACGCGCTCTTCTCCACCGCTTACGGCAACGTCGGCTCGTCGATCTATTACGCGCTCGGCCTCGTCGCCTCGTTCGCGCTGGGCCTGACGCCGGTCGTCTTCATCATCGCCGGCTTCATCTTCTACCTGACGGCCGCCACCTACGCCGAGGCCACGGCGATGTATCCGGAGGCCGGCGGATCCTCGAGCTTCGCGCGCCACGCCTTCAACGAGCTGGCCTCGTTCTTCGCCGCCTGGGCGCAGATGCTCAACTACGTGATCACGATCGCGATCTCGTCGTTCTTCGTGCCCCACTACATCGGCGGGCTGTTCTGGGAGCCGCTGAAGCACGCGCCGGGCGACGTGGTCGCGGGCATCGCGGTGATCGTCGTGCTGTGCGCGATCAACGTCGTCGGCGTCAAGGAGTCGGCCGGGGTCAACATCCTGCTTGCGGTCACGGACTTCTGCACCCAGTTGCTGCTGGTGCTGCTCGGGCTGTTCCTGGTGTTCTCGCCGCACACGCTGATCGACAACGTGCAGTTCGGGATCGCGCCGACGTGGAAGGAGTTCTTCCTCGCGATCCCGGTCGCGATGATCGCCTACACCGGCATCGAGACGATCTCGAACATGGCCGAGGAGGCCAAGGACGAGGAGAAGACGATCCCGGCGGCGATCAACCGCGTCGTCATCGCGGTGTTCGCGATCTACGCGCTGCTGCCGGCCGTCGCGCTCTCGGCGCTGCCGGTCCACCGGCTCCCGAACGGCCACTACCAGACGCTGCTCGGCGTCAGCGAGAGCAAGGGCGGCTTCGCCGGCGACCCCGTGCTCGGGGTCGTGCAGCACCTGAGCCTCGGCCCGCTCCAGGGCGCCGCGAAGATCTACGTCGGCCTGCTCGCGGCGACGATCCTCTTCATCGCCACCAACGCCGGCATCATCGGCGTCTCGCGGCTGGTCTACTCGATGGGCCTGCACCGG
The DNA here is from genome assembly GCA_035765835.1 of Solirubrobacteraceae bacterium. Classification (GTDB taxonomy): domain Bacteria; phylum Actinomycetota; class Thermoleophilia; order Solirubrobacterales; family Solirubrobacteraceae; genus JAOPZW01. The sequence continues at coordinate 5,680 of DASTWP010000060.1, read as the reverse complement.
CAGGTGCCCGACCGCCTGCGGCGCCTGCACCCGCGCTACGGCACGCCTGCGATCGGGATCGTGCTGTTCGGCGGCATCGCGTGCCTGACGGTCATCCCGGGGCAGGCGGACTTCCTGGGCAACATGTACGCGTTCGGCGCGATGCTCTCGTTCACGGTCGCGCACGCGGCGGTCATCCGCCTGCGATTGAAGGACCCCGGGCGCCGAAGGCCCTACAGGGGGCCGTGGAACCTGCGGATCCGCGGGCGCGAGGTGCCGCTGTTCGCCGTGCTCGGCGCGATCGGCACCGGCCTCGCGTGGGTCGTCGTGACCGTGCTGCACGGCGCCGTCGCGCTCGCCGGCCTCGGCTGGCTCGCGCTCGGGATGGTCGTCTACGTCGTCTACCGGCGCCGCCAGGGGCTCGATCTGACGACCACGGCGAAGATCGCGATCCCGCGCCCGGTCGTCGAGCACGAGGCGGAGTACAAGTCCGTGCTCGTGGCGCTCGACGCGGGCTCCTACTCTCCCGGCGCGATGGCGACCGCGATCCGGATGGCGGCGCGGCGCCGGCGCGGGATCCACGTGCTCGTCACGCTGACCGTGCCCGCGTCGGCGCCGATCAGCGCGCAGCTGCCCGAGCAGGAGATGGCGGCCAGCGCGATCATCGAGCAGGCGCGGATCCAGGGCGGCCGGCGCGTCAGCGGCCGCGTACAGAAGGTGCGTGCCGGACAGGCCGGGCGGCTGATCGTCAACGAGGCGCGCGCGATGCAGGCGCAGGCCGTCGTCATGCCGCTGCCGTCCCGCAGCGGCGGCAGCGTGTTCGGCAAGACCGTGGAGACGGTGCTCGACGAGCGCCCCGCGCGCGTGATCATCGTCTCGGACCCCGGCACCACGCCCGCAACGCAGGCCCGCACCCCGGCGGCGGCCGGGATCGCGTGATGCCCTCGCCGCGGGAGGTCCATCGTCGCGCGACGCGGACGATGTCCGCCCTGATGGTCGTGATCGGCGTCGCGCTCGTCGTGCGCGCGCTCAGCGCCGGGCTCGGCGGCGGCGCCTGGCTGATCGCCCTGCTCGGCGTGCTGTTCGTCGCCGCCGGGCTCGGGCGGCTGTACATCACGGGGCGGCCGCGCTGATGGCCGAGAAGCTCGACCGCCGAACGCGCGCCGAGGAGGCCTTCCGCCGCAGCCTCGGCCAGCCGGTGCTGTTCGCGATCGTCTACGCGGTCGTCGCCAGCGCGCTCTACTACTCGCTCGGCGTCGTCGCCAACCACGCGCTCGGCCTCACGCCGTTCGTCTACCTCGCGGCCGGGATCTTCTTCCTGCTGGCGGCGATGACCTACGTCGAGGGCTCCTCGCTGCACCAGGACCGCGGCGGCTCCACGGTCTTCGCGCGCTACGCGTTCAACGAGCTCATCAGCTTCGTCGCGGGCTGGGCGATCCTGCTCGACTACCTGATCCTGATCGCGGTCACCGCCTTCACGGCCACGAACTACCTCGCGACGTTCTACGCGCCGCTCGGGCGAGGTGGGCCGGAGACGGCGGTCGCGCTGGCGATCCTGCTGTACGTCGCCGTCGGCAACATCCGCGGCTTCGGCGCGGCGCGCGCGCGGCGGATCATGGCGCTGGTCGGGGCCGACCTCGTGCTCCAGGCGCTGATCATCGTGCTCGGCCTGGTCGTCTTCTTCGGCTGGCACAAGTGGACCGGGCCGATCAACCTCGGGGTCAGCCCGCACTGGGACGACGCGGTCTTCGCGCTCGGCGTCGCGACAGTCGTCTTCACCGGCCTCGAGTCGGCCTCCGGCCTGGCGGGCGAGGTGCGCGTCGGCCGCGCCGGGCTGAAGCGCCTCGTCGGCTCCGCGACCCTGACGGTCGTCGTCATCTACGTCGGCATGGCGCTCGTCGCGGTGACGGCGCTGCCGGTGATCGGCGGCCACACGCCGCTCGGGGACCGCTATCTCCAGGACCCGGTGATCGGGATCGCGAAGGCGTTCCACGGCCACTGGTACATGGCGCCGCTGAAGTACGCCGTCGCGGCCACCGCCACGCTGACGCTGATCGCCGCGGCGAACTCGGCGATGCTCGGGCTCTCGCGGCTTGCGTACCTGCTCTCGACGAACCGGCAGATCCCCAGCGCGCTCGGCCGCCTGCACCCGACGCGCTCGACGCCGTTCGTGCTGATCGTGATCGGCGCGGTGATCGCGGCGGCGCTGATGCTGCCGCACGACCTCGACTTCCTCGTCGGGATCTACGCCTTCGGCGCGCTGCTCGGGCTGACGATCGCGCACGTCTCGATCGTCGTGCTGCGCTTCCGCGAGCCCGCGCGCGACCGGCCCTACAAGACGCCGTTCAACGTCCGCGTGCGCGGCGCGGAGGTGCCGGTCCCCGCGGTCTTCGGCGCGCTGCTGAGCTTCCTCGCCTGGCTGAGCGTGCTGGTGCTGCACCACGGCGCGCGCTACGTGGGCGTCGGTTGGATGCTCTTCGGCATCGTCGGCTACGTCGTCTACCGGCGCGTGGACGGCAAGCCGCTGCTGCGCCGCGTGGTCGTGCCGGACGTCGCGCTGCGCGGCGAGCGCCGCGAGAGGGCGGAGTACGGCTCGATCCTCGTGCCGCTGTTCGGCACGCCGCTGGACGACGACATCGTGCAGACCGCGGGCCGGCTCGCCGCGGAGGAGGACGAGGAGGCGCTCGAAGGCGAGCACGGCGCCACGATCGAGGCGCTGTGGGTGTTCGAGATCCCGATGTCGCTGCCGCTCGACGCGCGCATCCCGGACGCGCAGCTCGAGCGCGCGCGGACGGCGCTGCGCCGGGCGAAGGCCGTGGGGGAGGAGTACGAGGGCGTCGAGGTGGCCTCTGCGATCGTGCGCGCGCGGCGGACGGGACAGGCGATCGTCGACCAGGCCCGGCGGCTGGGCGTACAGGCGATCGTGCTCGCGGCCGAGGAGCCGTCGAAGATCCGCGGCGGCGGGCGGCTCGGCGGCCGCGGCGGCCCGCTCGAGAACTTCGTCGGCGATGTCACCAAGTACGTGGTCGCCAAGGCGCCCTGCCAGGTCATCCTCACGGCCCCCGCCGCGGAGCGGCGCCCGGAGGCCGAGGAGGGCGTCGCCCCCGAGGCTCCGCTGAGCGCGTAGAGTGCTCGCCTCGCAATGTCGTTCTTGATGATCGTGGGGGCCGGCCGCGTGGGGTCGAGCCTGGCCCGCAAGATGCTGGGCACCGGACACGAGGTCTCGGTGCTCGACGAGGACCCGCTCTCGCACGAGCGGCTCTCGATCGGCCTTGCCGGAACCTGGGAGGAGGCCGGCGGCCGCTTCACGGTCGGGCACGGCATGGAGCTCGACGCGCTGCGCGAGGCCGGTATCGAGGAGGCCGACGTGTTCGTCGCCTCCACCGACGGCGACAACACGAACCTCACGATCGCCCAGATCGCCAAGCGCCAGTTCGGGATCGAGCGCGTGCTCGTGCGGGTGATGGACCCCGCGCGCGCCGCTTGGTACGCGGAGCAGGGCCTGGACACGATCTGTCCCACGCAGTACGCGATCGAGATGTTCGAGAAGGCGCTGGGGGAGGGCTAGGCCATGTACGTCGTGATCGCCGGCGGCGGCAAGGTGGGTCTGAACCTCGCGCGCGAGCTGATCGCCAAGGACCACGAGGTCACGCTGCTCGAGGCCGACCGCGGGCGCTACCTGACCATCGAGCAGGAGCTCGAGCACATGGTCCAGTACGGCGACGCGACCGAGCTGTGGGTGCTCGAGCGCGCGGGCATCCAGCGCGCCGATCTCGTGATCGCCGTGACGGGCGACGACGAGGACAACCTGCTGATCTGCCAGATCGCGAAGGAGAAGTACCTCTGCGAGCGCATCATCGCGCGCGTCAACAACCCGCGGAACCGGCAGTACTTCGAGCTGCTGGGCATCCAGCCCGCGGTCAGCGCCACCGACCTGATCCTGCGCCTGATCGAGCACGAGGTCCCGTCCTACGGCCTCGTGCACCTGCTCGACCTGCGCGACGAGCAGCTCGAGATCATCGAGGTCGAGGTGACGCGCGACGCCCCGGCGGCGGGGCAGCGGGTCAGCGACGTCGCGCTTCCCGAGGGCAGCCTGATCATCTCCGTGCTGCGCTCCGGCAAGGGCTTCGTCCCGAAGGCCGACACGGTGATCGATGCCGGTGACGAGGTCCTCGTCGTGCTCGACCCGGGCCTCGAGGAGGCGATCACGCAGCAGTTCGCCGGCAACGGCGCCGGGCCGGCGCAGTAGCGCGTCAGGCGAGCGCCGCGCCCTTGCGCCGGTTGCACTCGGCGCACAGCACCTGCAGGTTCTCCGCGGTCGACGCGCCGCCGAGGGCGAGCGGGATCACGTGGTCGTACTGGAGGTCGAACGTGGCGCCACATTCGACGCAGCGCCCGCCGTCGCGCTCGAAGACGGCCTGGCGCACGGCGCGCGGGATCGGCTCGCGCCGCGCTGTGCCGTCGCCGGCCGTCTCGGCCGCGAGGCCCGCGTGCGCGCGCTCGAGCGCGCGCTGCCGGCGGCGCCGGCGTTCGCGGACGAGCGCCAGGACGTCCCGGGGCTCGAGGGCCTGGTCGGGATGGGTCGGCGACCAGTACCAGGCGTCCTCGAACAGCCAATACGTGCGCCCAGCGCCCGTCGTGAGCGCGGCGACCGGCTCGTGCCGCTGGGCCTCCATCAGGCGCGCGAACGCCCGCGCCCGCCAGGCGCGGCCGGCGGGCCGCTGGCCGATCCGCAGCTCGTAGCGGCGGCCGAGGAGCGTCAGCCGCCGCACGATCGTCGCGTTGGCGGCCTCGCGCAGCATCCGCGGGCGACGCTACGTGCACCCGCGGACGCCGTGCAAGGCGCCGTTCAGCGGCGGTCAGCTCTTGCCGTGGTGCTCGCCGCCCTCGACCTTGTGGCCGCTCAGGCCGAGCACGTACCACTCCGCGCCGAACTCCTCGCGCCCCTGGCCCTCCATCTGGCCGGCGCTGTGGTCGTCGTCGTAGTGGTAGAGGGGATGGCCGGCGTAGACGACCTGCATCGTCCCGTCCGGGCGGGCGCTCGTCGACAGCAGCGACGCCTTCACGCCGCTGCCGGCATTCGGCTTGCCCTGCGTGGTGAGCGGTGGCCAGGCGCTGGTGCACGCCCCCGTGCACTGGCTCTTCACGCTCTTGTCCTTCTCGAAGAGGTAGAGCGTGTGGCCGTCCGAGCTGACGAGGATCGTCCCGAGCTTCGTGTGCCGCGCCTTCACGGTGACCGCCGCGGACGACGACGAGGTCGAGCTCGTGGTCGACTGCCCGTAGCCGCCGTAGCCGCCGGAGCTGCTCGACGCGGTGCTCGACTTGGACGCCGCGCCGCCGCTCCCAGAGCCCGAGCTGGACTTCGAGCTGCTCCCACATCCCGCGACCGCGAGCGCGGCGCAGGCCAGGGTCAGGCTGAGGATCGCGAGTCGGCGCATGGGCATCTCCTGGGTCGTGGTGGTCCGACACCGTCACGGACGCCCATGCACCGGAAACCTTCCCGCTGCCCGCAGCGAGGCCGGGCCTCACGCCGCCCTCCGGTTGCGCCCAGCGAAGTTCTCGGTCTGGCTGTGGCAGTTCGGGCAGAGCAGCTGGAGGTTCTCGAGGCGGTTGTCGTCCCGGACGCCGTTGACGTGGTGCAGGCACAGCGAGAGCGGCCGGTCCTGCCACTGCGAGATCCCGCACAGCTCGCAGCGGTTCT
>DASTWP010000059.1:0-3833 GCA_035765835.1 Solirubrobacteraceae bacterium | reverse complement strand
CGGCCCAGGACGGCGAGGCCCTTCTCGGGGACGCGGCGGCCGACGAAGAGCACGGCGAAGCCGTCCTCGCGCTGCGGCCCCCCGGGCGCCGACCAGAACGCGTTGTCGACCGCTTGGGGCGCGATGTGCACGCTACGCGCGCCCTGGCGGCGCGCGTAGGCGGCGACGTGCGGGCCGTAGGCGACGACGGCGTGGGCGGTGCGGTGGATGCGGCGCAGCAGCGGGCGCGCGAGCAGGTGCGCGGGCGTCGTGAGCGGCGCCCACAGCGCGCTCCAGAGGACGAACGGGATGCGCGCGCGGCGCGCCCCGCGCCAGGCGGCGGGGAGCGCAACGCGGCCCGCGGTGCCGCAGACGACGGCGCCGTAGTCGCCGCTCGCGGCGAGCTTGCCGATCTCGCGCTGCTCGACGTGCCTGTGCGGGACGCGGGGGTCCTCGACGCCCGGCGTCGCGTGGTGCGAGCGGCCGCCGAAGAGCGCGAGCTCGATCGGGACGCGCGCGTGCAACGCGGCGAAGGCGCCGGCGCGGTCCGGCGGGACGAGGTTCGTGACGAACAGAACCGGCTTCAAGTGCGCAGCGCCTCCTCGTAGGCGGCGAGCGTCTCGCGGCCGCAGCGCTCCCACGTGAACGCGCGCTCGACCGTCGCGCGGGCCTGGGAACCCAGCTGCGGGTCGGCGAGCGCGCGCTCGATCGCCTGCGCGAGCGCCCGCGGGTCGCGCGGCGGGACGAGCGCGATGCCGCCGCCCTGCGCGGCGATCTCCTCCGGCCCCGGCTCGCCGCGCACGCCGATCGCCGGCAGCCCCCCGGCCATCGCCTCGACGTAGGCGACGCCGAACGCCTCCTCGACGCTCGGCAGGACGAACACGCTGCACGCGCGCGCGCGGCGCAGCGCCTGCTCGTGCGGCAGCTGGCCCGTCAGCTCGACGCGGTCCGCGACGCCGAGCTCTCGCGCGAGCCGCTCGATGCCCGCGCGCTCGGGGCCGTCGCCGACGATCAGGTAGCGCGCGTCGGGGAGCAGTGCGAGCGCGCGCAGCACGTCCTCGTGGCGCTTGCGCGCGACGAGGTGGCCGACGGTGACGAGCACGGGCGGGTCGGACGCGATGCCCTCGCGCGCCGGCGGCAGGTCGGTGCCGAGGTGCACCACCCGCGTGCGCGTCGCGCCGAGCGCACGCGCCTTCGCCTCGATGCCCTTGCTGTTCGCAACCACGAGCCGGGCGGCTGCGAACGTGTCGTTCACGGCGCGGCGTCCGCGGCGGGAGCGCTCGGCGGTGAAGTACACGTCGCCGCCGTGGACGGAGACGACGAGCGGCGCCGCGATCCCCGCGCGGCGCACCGCGTCGCCGGCCGGCACCGCGTTGTGCGCGTGGACGAGGTCGAACGCGAACCGCTCGCGCAGGTCGCGCAGCGCGCGCGCGAGCGACGGTGCCGCCCACGCGCCCCACGAGCCGTAGCTGCGCGGTCGCGGCGGTGCCAGGAAGCGCACGTACTGCACCTCGATGCCGTCGAGCGTCGCCCGGCGCGGCTGGCGCGCGAGCGTCGCGAGCGCGCGGGGGACGTCGCGCGCCCGGGTGGCCCGCGGCGGCACCGGACGGTGAAGGACGAGCACGCGCACGTCGGCCCCTGCGTCGCGCGCGACGATCGCCTGGCGGTGGGCCCACACGCCGAGGACCGGGTCGTGCGCGCGCGGATAGAACTCCGCGACGACCGCGACCCTCACCGGTGCACCACGAGCGTGCGGACCTCGTCGCGGCGCACGTAGGGCCGGCCGGCCAGGAACGCGCGCGCCTCGGCGATCGCCTCCGCCCGCGGGTAGACGGCCGCGACGGCGCGCAGCGTGTGCGCGACCGGGGTCGCGTCGACGACGCCGATCGGCCACCCGCGCTCGCGCGCGATCGCCGCCCAGTGCGCGTCGAGGCCCCAGCCCATGCGCAGGTCGGGGAACGGCAGCAGCGCCTCGAACGTGTCGCGGTGGAAGGCGGTCAGCGGGCCGATCTCCACGAACGTCGTCTCGCGCACGCTGCTGAACGGCCGGCGGCGCGTGACCTTCCAGGCGGCGTGCCCGTGCAGGCGGTGCGCGGGCTGCGCGATGCGCAGGCCGGCGGACCCTGCGGCGGCGAGGAACTCGTCGAGGAAACCGCGCGGCAGGACGATGTCGTCGTCGAGCACGATCAGCCAGTCGTGGCCCTGCGCAGGCGTCTGCGCGAGCAGCGCGTTCAGTGCCTGGAACTTGCCGCGGCCGTGCGGCTCGCCGACGTGCACGCCGAGCTCGTGACGCGTCCGGCGCAGCTCGGTGAGGGCTGCCGGCATCAGGTTCTCGGGCCCGGGGCGCTCGATGCCGATCGCGAGCACGCTGAGCGTCGCGCGCGGCGTCGCGCGCGCGGCGCGGCGGCGGCGGGCGCGGCGGACCGTCGCGACGTCGAGCATGTCGAGCGCGCGGTCGGCGGCGGCACGCAGCGCTCCCCGGCGGCCGCCGACGGTGCCGCTGCGACCGCTCAGGAAGTCCTCCTGCGGCGCCGGCCGCGGCGCGTTCGGCAGCGCCGCGCGCAGGCGGCCGGCGGAGTGCGCGGCCATCACGATCCCGTTCGGGCACGCGCGGCGGACGGTGTGCAGCGCGCAGGCGGCGAGCGTGCGCGCCTCGCTCGTCAGCGCGGGCGCGGTGCCCTTGAACTCGTCGAAGCGCCGGCTGGCGCCGCCGCGCGCGTAGGCGGCGCGGGCGAGCGATCGCAGGCGCGCGTCCTCGCCGGCGCGGCGGTGGTCGAGCGCGGCGCCGGCGATGTAGCGGATGCGCCCGCCGGCGGCCTTGAAGCGCGCCTGCCACTCCTGTTCGTCGCCGTAGAGCTCGCGGCCCTCGTCGAAGCGGCCGGCACGCTCGATCGCGCTGCGGCGGATCGCCATGTTGGCGCCCCAGGCGTGGTCGGCGTCGGCGTCGTGCGGGCCGAGGTCGAGAAAGGTGATCGGCGGGCCTTCGCGGCCGCAGCTGCGGAAGCGGTGGCCCTCGAAGCGCGCGTGGATCGGGCCCGTGAGGACGCCGACGTCCTCCGGCAGCTGCTCGGCGGCGCGGAGCAGCGCCTCGAGCCAGCCCTCGCGCACCGCGACGTCGTCGTCGACGAAGACGAGCAGGTCGGCGGTGGTCGCGTCGATCGCCGTGTTGCGCGCGGCGTTGAGGCCGCGGGGCGCGTCGTGGGCGAGGTAGCGGGCGCCGTGCGCCTCGGCGATCCGCCGCGTGGCCTCCGACGGGCCGTCGTCGACGACGACGATCTCGGCGCCGGCGCGCGCGGCCTGCGGCGCGATGCTCGCGAGCGCGGTGTCCAGATACCCCACCCGCTCACGGGTGGGGACGATGATCGCCGCCGTCAAGCCCATGCGTGGCCGAGACAGTAGCTTCCGCGTGCCCGTCCGCCCGCGCCTCGCGGCGCTGGACGCCACGGCCCGGAAGCGGCCCGTGGCCTACCCCTGTGCCGCTTCGATCCGCGTCGCCCAGCATCCGCGATGCGCGCCGGCCGGGCACGCGGAGGCACACGCACACACCCCCCGACCGATGATCCTCTTCCTGCACAACCGCTACCGCGTGACCGGGGGCGAGGAGCGCGTGGTCGCGGACCTGCTCGCGCTCGTGCGCGAGGAGCTCGGCGAGGACGCGGAGCTGCTCGAGCGCGACTCGGCGGCGCTCGGCCGCGCCCGCGCCGCCGCCGGGCTGCTGCGCGGAGGCCTCGCGCCCGGCGACGTCGCCTCGGCGGTGCGCGGCACCCGCGCCCGCGTCGTCCACGCGCACAACCTGAGCCCGGCGCTCGGCTGGCGCGCCCTCGCCGCCGCGCGCGGCGCGGGCGCGCGCGTCG
>DASTWP010000058.1:0-4182 GCA_035765835.1 Solirubrobacteraceae bacterium | reverse complement strand
CGCGAGCCGCTCGGCGCGCGCGCGAAGCGCCTCCGGGCCCGTGTCGAGCATGGCGAGCACCGGCAGCTCGCGCCGGGCGAGCTCGGGGTCGCGGTAGAGCATCAGCGTCGCCTCGAGCGCGGCGAGCGAGAGCTTGTCGATCCGCACCGCGCGCGCGAGCGGGTGGCGCCGCGCGGCGGCGACCGCCTCGTGCGTCCCGACGAGGAGCCCCGCCTGCGGGCCGCCGAGCAGCTTGTCGCCGCTGAAGCACACGAACGCCGCGCCGGCGCGCACCGAGCGGCGCACCGGCGGTTCGCCGGCCAGCAGCTCGAGATCGTCGTCGAGCACACCCGAGCCGACATCGTCGATGACGGGCGCGCCGAGCCCGCACAGCGCCTCGACGGAGACCTCCTCGACGAAGCCGAGCGTGCGGAAGTTCGACGGGTGCGCGCGCAGGATCGCGCCCGTGCGCTCGCCCAGCGCGGCCGCGTAGTCGGCCAGGCGCGTGCGGTTGGTGGTGCCGACCTCGACGAGCTGCGCGCCCGCCTGCGCGACGACCTCGGGGATCCGGAAGCCGCCGCCGATCTCGATCAGCTGCCCGCGCGAGACGACGATCTCGCGCCCGCCGCCTGCGAGCGCGGCCGCGCCCAGCAGCACGGCGGCGGCGCAGTTGTTGACCGCGAGCGCGGCCTCCGCGCCCGTCAGCTCGCGCAGCAGGCCCTCGACGTGCGCGTGGCGCGAGCCGCGCTCGCCGGCGTCCAGATCGAGCTCGAGATTCGAGTAGCCCTCCGCGGCGCGCGCCACGGCCGCGCGCGCGGCCTGCGCCAGCGGGGCCCGCCCGAGGTTGGTGTGCACCACGACGCCGGTCGCGTTCAGCACCCGGCGCAGCGACGGCCGCAGCCGCGCCCGCGCCCGCTCGACGAGGTCGGCCTCGTCATGCGCACCGGCCAGCAGCTCCGCCCGCCGGTCCTCGAGCTCCGCCCGCGCGACCGCCGTCGCGAGCCGGTCGACCGACGGCAGCGCGCGCAACCGCTCCTGCACGCCGGGCGGGGGTGTCGCCGCGTCCGCCATGCGGGGATCCTGACACGGTGCCCGCCGAAGGCCTACTGCTCAGCTGGAACGTCGCCGGGCGCGTGGGCGAGCGCCAGGAGGCCCAGCTGGCCGCGCTGGCGCACCAGGACTTCGACGTGCTCTGCCTGCAGGAGATCACGCCGACGACGGGGGCGCGCTGGCTGGAGGCGCTCACCGCGCGCGGCCTGCACGTCGCGCTGAGCGAGTGGCCGCCCGCGCCGCGGGCGCCGACGCGCAGGCTCGCGACGCTGATCGCCGCGCGCGCGCCGCTCGACGTCGTGCCGCACCTCGGCATCCCGTGGCCCGAGCGCCATCTCGCCGCGCGAACCCTGCTCGGCGAGATCGCGTGCGAGGTGCACTGCCTGCACGCGCCGACCTCGCAGAAGGGCGAGCAGGTGAAGGTGCGCACGCTCGAGGCGGTCGCCGCCGCGCTGGCCGCGGCGAGCGACGTGGCGCGGATCGTCGCCGGCGACTTCAACACGCCGCGCTACGAGTCGCGCGAGGGCGAGATCGTCACGTTCGCGCGCACGAGCACGGGCCGTCTGCGGCCCGACTACGGCGAGCGCCACGACCGCGCAGAGCTCGCTCTGATCGAGGCGCTTCCGCGCGCGGGCTGGAGCGATGCGTTCCGCGCCCTGCACGGCTATGGCCGCCGCGACCGCTCGTGGAAGGGCTACCACGCCGGACCGGGCTACCGGCTCGACCACATCGTGCTCTCGCCGGGGCTCCGGGCGCTCGCGTGCGACTACCTGCACGAGTGGCGGGAGCGGCGCCTCAGCGACCACTCGCCGATGTGGGCGCGGATCGCGCCGGCGCCGGCGCGGGCAGACGCGTGCGCGTGAGCAACGCCGCACGCGGCGCGATCATCGGCGTGTTCCGCCACGCCGACGGCGCGGCCTCGCGCCCGCCCGCCTGAGCCTGCGTCACCATGCGCGGCGTGCGCCGGCTGCCGCGGAACGTCTACGTGCTCTCGTGGGTGAGCTTCTTCCAGGACGCGGCGTCCGAGCTGCTGTACCCGGTGATCCCGCTGTTCGTGACGTCGGTGCTCGGCGCACCGCCGTCGATCCTCGGGCTGATCGAGGGCGTCGCCGAGGGCACGGCGGCGGCCGGAAAGGCCGTCAGCGGCCGGCTGGCCGACCGCTTCAGGCGCAAGCCGCTGATCGGGATCGGCTACGGCATCTCGTCGGTCGCCAAGCCGATCATCGGCCTCGCGGGCGGCTGGCCGCTGGTGCTCGTCGCGCGCTTCACCGATCGCGTCGGCAAGGGCATGCGCACGTCTCCGCGCGACGCGCTGCTCGCCGCCGACGTGCCGGCCGAGCTGCGCGGCGCGGCGTTCGGGTTCCACCGTGCGGCCGACACGGCGGGCGCGGTCGTCGGGCCGCTGCTGGGCCTCGCGCTGTACGAGGCGCTCGACCACCATCTCCGCCCGCTGTTCTTCGTCGCGGCGGGGCCGGCGCTGATCAGCGTCGCGCTGATCCGCTTCGTGCACGAGGCGCCGGCGGCGCCGGTCCCCGCGCGCGCCGCCGAGGACGCGCTCGCGCCGCCGCGCGAGCCGCTGCCGCGCGCGTACTGGAAGGTCGTCGGCTTCCTCGCGCTGTTCGGCCTGGCGAACTTCAGCGATGCGTTCGTGATCCTCCGCGCGAAGGACCTCGGGCTCGGGTTCGTCTCGATCGTGCTCGTCTACGCGCTCTACAACGCGTGCTATGCCGGGCTCAGCTATCCGGCCGGCGCGGTCTCCGACCGGATGCCGCGGCGGCTCGTGTTCGCCGGCGGCCTGGCGTTCTTCGCGATCGCCTACGTCGGCCTCGGGCTGGCGGGCAGCGGCGGCTGGGTGTGGCTGTTCCTTCCGATATACGGCGCCTACACGGCGCTGACCGACGGGGTCGGCAAGGCGTGGGTCGCGGACCTTCTGCCCCGTGGTGCGTACGGGTCGGGGCTCGGCTACTACCAGGCGATCACGGGCGGCTGCGCGCTGCTCGCGGGCGTCTGGGCGGGCCTCGCGTGGGGGCACGGCGGCCGCACGCCGATGCTCGTCTCGGGGATCGCGGTCGCAGCGCTCGCGGTCGTGCTCGCCCTGTTCGGCCGGCGCTTGGCGGCCGACGCCTAGCGTCGTATCCTCTGGCGCGAGGCTCGCTCCGACCGCGGCCACGGCCGCTGATGGCCTCTACGACACCGTCGTCCGACGCAGTTCGTGGAGGTCTCGATGGAGCCGGTCCAACTCGCCGCCGCCGTTCCCGGCGGTCGCCGCGAACCTCCGCGCGCTGAGCTGCTCGTCGCGGCCAAGAGGCGGATGATGCGCTGATCGAGGACTGCCTGAAGCTGACGACCTACGGGGGCGAGCGCGACCGCGCGGACGGCGGCTTCCTGGCCGACGCGCTCGTCGGCGTGTACGCGCGCCACGGGCTGCGCGCGAGCGTGCTGCTGCGCGGGATCGAGGGCTTCGGCGTGCGCCACCACCTCCAGAGCGCGCGGCTGCTGACGCTGTCGGAGGACCTGCCGGTCGTATCGGTCGCGGTCGACACGCGCGCGCGGATCGAGGCGGCGCTGCCGGAGGTGCGCGCGATCGCGCACCACGGGCTGGTCACGCTCGAGCGCGCGCGGATGCTCACCGCGCCCGAGGACGTCGCGCTGCCCGGCGACACGAAGCTCACGATCTACGTGGGCCGCCAGGAGCGCGCCGGGGGACGCTCGGCGGTCGCGGCCGTGGTCGACCTGCTGCACCGCCGCGGCGTGGACGGCGCGACGGTGCTGCTCGGGGTCGACGGGACGGCGCACGGCGAGCGCCGCCGCGCGCGCTTCTTCGCGCGCAACGCGGAGGTGCCGGTCATGATCGTCTCGGTCGGCGGCGGGGATTCGGTCGCGGCCGTGCTGCCGGAGCTGGCCGCGCTGCTCGAGCGCCCGCTGCTGACGCTCGAGCAGGTGAGCGTCTGCAAGCGCGACGGGCGGCTGCTCGCCGAGCCGCGGCACCTGCCGGAGACCGACGATGCCGGGCTCGGGATCTGGCAGAAGCTGATGGTGCACGCCTCCGAGCAGGCCCACCACGACGGCCGCCCGCTCTACGCCGAGCTGGTCCGGCGCCTGCGCGAGGCGGGCGCGCTCGGCGCGACGACGCTGCGCGGCGTCTGGGGCTAC
>DASTWP010000057.1:0-22259 GCA_035765835.1 Solirubrobacteraceae bacterium | reverse complement strand
CAGCTCCGCGTTCCGCGCCTGCCATACGCCGGAGCGGAGGTCCGCGGCGAGCTCGGCGACGACCCGCGCCTCGACCGCCTCGCCCACCTGCGACCAGACCGAGGCGTTCCGTCGCACCGCCGGATCGAGGTATGCGCCGGGGCGCCGCCAGAACGCGCCCAGGAACCCGTCGTGGCAGTCCCACGGGATCGGCACTGCCTCGGTCGCTGCGCCGATCGCGGCGGCGCGGGCGGCGAGGCTCGGGCCGCGGCGGCCCAGGCGCGCGAACTCCGGCATGTAGTCGCGCACCAGCCAGAAGCGCTCGAACCAGCGCTCGTCACACTGGAAGACCACGACACGCCGCGCGACCCGCGCCATCTCGCGCAGGCCGGCGATCGGGTCGGCCCAGTGGTGGTCCGACAGGACCGCCATCGCGACGTCGAAGGCGCCGTCTGCGAACGGGAGCGCCTCGGCGTGGGCGTCGATGCACCGCGCCGCCCCGGGGGGCCGTTGCGCGCGCATCACGGACGACGGCTCGACGGCCAGGACCTCGCGATCCGGGGGCTCGTAGGAGCCGGTGCCCGCGCCGACGTTCAGGACCGTGCGCGCGTCCCCGAGCGCCGAGGAGATCCTCGCCGCGATCCTCGGATCGGTCCGCCGGCCAGACGCGTAGCCGCGCCCGATGCGGTCGTACAGCTCCCCGACAGCCACATCGCGAGCGTAGCGGCGAGGCTCGCGGGCTCCCGCTCCGATCCAGGTAGCTCCCGGTGCGCTCGTCACGGATTTTCTCACCGTCCGCGCCGGCGCAGCACGCGGACCGCGACCGTGACGACGACGACGGCGAGAAGCCCGAGGAGCCCCGCGAGCCCGATGTCGCCGAGGAGGTCGGCGATGCTCGGCCCGGCGTAATAGGCGCCGACGCCCCACGACACCGCCCAGATCAACCCGGAGACGGCGTTGGCGGGCAGGAAGCGACGTGCTCGCAGGCCGTTCACTCCCGCCGCCCAGGCGGGCGCGAAGTAGACGGCGAGCACGCCGTAACGCTCGTAGAGGCGGTCGCCGTGGCGCAGCGCGCGGAGGCGCAGGCTCCGGAACGGGCCGGGCGCGGTCACCAGCCTGCGTCCGATGCGCAGCCCGGCAGCCCAGCCCGCGACGCCGCCGACCATCGCGCCGGCGAAGGCGGCCAGGATCATGCTCGGCAGGTCGACCCTGCCGTGCGCGGCCCCGATGCCGGCCGCCACGAGCGCGGCCTCGCCGGGCCCGCTCACGATCGCCCAGCTCACGAGCGCGCCGAGCGCGACGCCGACGTAGTCGACGTGAGGGCCGTGGAAGCGGTGATGCGTCAGTAGGTGCGCGGCGAGGGGGGTCGTGCCGCGAGCTTACGCATGCGGGCGGAGCGCGCGGGCGAGGCACAGCCGGGTCACGTAGGGCATCACGAGCGTGCCGCCGTTGGCGTCGATGGCTGCCCCGACGCGGTCGAAGAGCGCGCGGCGCTCGACGTCGGCCAGCATGATGTGGTCGGAGTGCGTGCCGAGCAGGGCGAGGTACTCGGGGGTCGTGTACGGCTGCTCCCACTCGTACTCGCGGACCTCTGCAGCGGTGAAGCCCTCGGTGGCCTCGATCTCGCGCCGCCAGTCCTCGTCGATGGCCGAGCGCTCGCCCCTGGGCAGCATCGGGCCCGGGTGGACCGGGAACTCGATGCCGCGGTAGGCCTCGTCGACCGCGTCGCACAGGGCGCACGACGGCCAGTCGGCGATGTTCCAGAACGCTGCGAGGGCTCCGCCGTCGCGCAGTGCCTCCCGCGCGAGCCGGTAGCGCAGCGCCGGATCGGTCCAGTGCCAGGCCTGCGCGGAGACGACCAGCGCGAAGCGCTCGCCCGTGGGCTGCCGGCGCTCGAGCTCCATCTCGAGCACCTCGACAGGCATCCCGTCGCAACTGCGGCGCGCGACCGCCGCCATCGCGCTGTCGGGCTCGAGCGCGAGGACGGACAGCCCGCGCTCGGCGAGCAGGCGCGTGGCCTTGCCGGTGCCGGCGCCCACCTCGAGCACGCGCTCCCCGGCCCGGACGGGCGCGAGCGCGATCAGGTCGTCGATCAGCTCGCGCGGATAGGACGGCCGCGCCGCGTCGTACTGCTCGGCCACGGATCCGAAGCTCAGGCGGCGCTCGGTCCTCACGCCGCCGAAGTCAAACAGTCCGCGGAGCTAGACCGGCGGCAGCTCGGCGCGGACCTGCTCGGCGAGCTCGTCGCCGATCGGCGGCAGGCCGCGGCGGCGGCGGATCTCGTTGCGGGCGTCGATCATCTGGTCGATGTCGTGCGCCTCGATCTCGGCCTCGGCTCCGTAGTCGCGCAGCGAGCGCCCGACGATCTCCATCCCGCTGCGGGGGTGCATCAGGCCGAGCAGGATCGTGAACACGAGGAAGAACAGGATCAGGCCGCCGAAGATTACGAGGAGCGGATCCACCGCCGCCCGAGGGTACGCCCCGCGAGTGGCCGCGGCAACGGGTCCGGCCTACCTGGCGCAGCCGAGCCGCATGTCCTCGCAGGCGATCGCTCCGCCGTCGAGCCAATAGCCGGAGCGGAAGTGGAACGAGATGCGGTCGCGCACGGGCTGGCCGGCGATGAACGCTGGCACGTTCGACTGCGTGAGCGGATCGAACCTGCCGCCGCTGATGTCGTGCACGTCCTCGGAGCGGTCGAACGTCGTGGCGGCCAGGCGCCGTAGCGCCGTGCGGGCGACGCGCGCGCCGCCGGGCCGCGCGCCGCGCAGGTAGCGGTCGAACCACGCGAGCGTGTAGTAGGAGGCGACGGCCGCGCCGTAGCGGCTGCCGGTGCCGGCGATCCCGAACTGCGTGAAGTCCAGGTGCGTGGCGGCGCGCAGCGAGACCTTCATCGTGTCGACGCCGGCGGCGCGCAGGCGCTGGAAGTCCGTGTCCTTGTCGCCGGGACCGTGCGGGTCGGGCGGCGAGGTGTACGGCTGCGGCACGCAGACAGGCACCTTCTGGCAGTTGTAGTCGGCGGTGAAGAACAGCGCCGGCGTGCGCAGCGGAAGGTCCGGCCGCATCGGCGAGGACTGCGCGCGGTCCCACGAGACGATCGCCGAGACGCGCGGGTCCTCCTGGCCCACCTGGCTGACGGCGAAGCCGCCGGCCGAATGGCCGGCGAGCCCGATGTGCGCTCGGTCGAGGTCGCGCCAGCGCGGGTTGTACATGCCGCCGCGAGCCGGCCTGGAGGGCGTCGCCAGCAGGAAGTCGAGTGCGGCCTCGGTGTCGGCGGGGAAGACGTCCGGCCCCGTGTTCTCCGCGGTCGGGACCTGGAAGGTGAGAACGATGTAGCCGTCCTCGGCGAGCGGCTCGACGCCCCACCAGTACATCTCCTGGCTGGCGCTGCCGCCGTGCACGACGACGATGCCGGGATACGGCGGCGCGAAGCGGCGCAGGCCGCGCGGCATCCCGTGGCAGGAGGCGTCGCAGGGCAGGAACAGCCGCGCGTCGAGTTGCTGGCCCTCCGGGTCGGTGAGCGTCGTGCGCTGATAGCGGAAGCGGCGCCCGTTCAGCGCCGTCGGGTCGCGGAACGGGTCGCCCTCGTAGACACCGCCGTCACGCGCCTGATCCTGCGCGCCGGCGGCCCCGAACAGCGGGTTCGCAACCGTGTCGGACACCCGCTGCTCGCCGCAGGCCGCCTCGCGCGCCTCGCGCGCGTACCACTGCGGCGTGCCGGGAGCGGGATCGCCGGGATCGCCGGTGCAGCCGATCGGAGCGGCGGCCGGGCCGGGCAGGAGTGCCAGCGCGGCGAGCGCGGGGAGGGCGAGGGCGAGGGGCGACGGCATCGGCTGCTCAAACGCCGCCGGGCACGCGAACCTGCGGTCCGGGCGGGGCCTCAGAGCGCGTGGACGAGGAAGCCCATGCCGATCATGAAGATCGCCACGCCGAGCACGATCGTGGCGCCGGCCGGCAGGATCCGGCGCAGCGCGGGCGTGCGCCCCACGTGGGTCGCGTAGGCGCCGCCCTCGCCGTGCGCGTCGATGCGGCTCATGAGCAGGATCCAGAAGCCGCACAGCGGCAGGATCACCGCGGGCAGCACCCACATCGTGCCGCCGAACCAGGCGGCGACCGCGATCGTGAACGCGGCGAGGAAGGCGGTCACGGCCGGCGGGACGATGTCAGCCATCCGGCTGCCGGCCGCGCGGCCGGGCCCGCTCGCCGGCGTCATCGCGGTGCGCTGCTCCATCGCCGCGACCAGCCGCGTCAGCACGCGGTCGGGATCTGCGACGCCCTCCGCCTCGAGCCGCGCGGCGACGGCGGGGGAGACGTGCTCGGTCAGCGTCGCGAGCTGGATCACCCCGCCCGTGACCGCGGTGGTGCCGAGGGCGTGGATCGTGACGGCGGCGACGAGCGCCCACCAGCTGCCGCTCACGAGGCTCAGGAAGGCGCCGAAGACGATCGCCGTGGCGAGCGTGACGAGCAGGAGCTGGCGGTTGGCGACGAGGTTCGCCGTGAACGGCCCGCGCGTGCCGTGGGGGCGCGTGTGGCGCGCCGGCGTGCCGGCGGGGACGGTGACGGTCTCGGTCCCGATCACGTCGCGCAGCTCCAGCGTCAGCAGGCGGTTGGCCTCGGGCGTGAGGCTGGGGTCCTCCGAGCGCACGAAGCGCTGCTCGGTGCGGTCGCCTTGCATCTGGCGTGCCATACGGTGGCGCTACCCCGGCGGCCCCGCGTGAACCGACGTCCTGTCAGCCCCCGTACCGGCCACAGCGCACACGGCCGCCGGTGAGTCCGCGCGCGATCGCATCGGCGTTCGCGCGCTCCATCCCGGCGTAGGTCGCGCCCGGCGATCCCGCCGGCCCGAGGGTGTCGCCGTAGAGCTCGTAGCGGGAGCTCGCGCCCGACTGGCTCGCGATCGCGCGCGCCAGCGAGGCGTTCAGCGACGTCTCGGGGAACACCGCGCGGACGTGCTCGCGCCTGATCAGCGCGACGAGCCTCGAGACCCCGCGCGCGGAGGCCTGCGCCTGGGTCGTCTGGGACGGGAAGACCGCGCCCGCGATGCGGATGCCGTAGCGCGCGGCGAAGTACCCGAAGGCGTCGTGATCGGTCACGAGCACGCGCTGCGCGGGCGGGATGCGGGCCATGCACGCGCGGATCGCTGCGTCGAGCCGCCGCAGGCGCGCGACGTAGCGTGCGGCCGCTGCCGCATAGGCGGCGCGCCCGGACGGGTCCGCGCGCGTGAGCGCGTCGCGGATCGCGCCCACGGCGGCCTCGGCGTTCACGGGGTTGTGCCACCAGTGGGGGTCACCGCCCCGCCTGACGGGGATCGCCCCCCAGAGCTCGACGACCCGCGGATGCCCGCCGGACCGGGCGACGACCTTGCCCATCCAGGCGTCGAGCCCGGCGCCGCTCTCGAACAGCACCTTGGCCTTCGCGACGGCCTCGACGTCGCGCGGCCGCGGCTCGTACTCGTGCGGGTCGGTGTTCGGGTGCAGGATCGTGACGAGCGCGACGCGGTCGCCGCCGACCTGGCGCACGAAGTCGCCGAGCTGCGTGGTGGTGGCGACGACGCGCAGCCCGCGGCCGTGGAACGTCGCGCCGCACCCCGCCGCCGCCGGCGCGGCGGCGGTGCAGGCGAGCAGCAGCGCGATCCGCCGGGTCACGGGGCGGGACCGTAGCGCAAACGAGACTCGTTCTCATAAATCCCTGCAATAGGCTGCGCCGCGACGACATGGGCCGGGTCGCCGCCAACATCGCCGAGTGCGTCGGCAGCACGCCGCTCGTGCGCCTGAACCGGATGCTCGGCGACGAGGTGGGCGTCGAGCTCTACGGCAAGCTCGAGGCGCACAACCCCGGAGGCTCGGTCAAGGACCGCATCGGCGTGGCGATGATCGAGGCGGCCGAGCGCGAGGGGCTGATCGCGCCGGGCCGCAGCACGATCGTCGAGGCGACGTCCGGCAACACCGGCATCGCGCTGGCGTTCGTCTGCGCGGCGAAGGGCTACGACCTGCGGATCTTCCTGCCGCAGGGGATGAGCCGCGAGCGGGAGTCGCTGCTGCGCCTGTACGGCGCGCGCGTGGAGATCGTCGAGTCGCTCGGCGGGATGAACGAGGCCGTCGACGCGGCGCGCGCGATGGCCCGCGACCCGGACGTGTTCCTGCCCGACCAGTTCTCGAACCCCGCCAACCCGGAGGCGCATCGCATCGGCACCGGGCCGGAGATCCTGCGCGCGCTCGAGGACCGCGTCGACGTGTTCGTCGCCGGGGTCGGGACCGGCGGCACGATCACGGGTGCCGGCGAGGCGATCAAGGCGGTCAATCCGCGCGCCCAGGTGATCGGCGTGGAGCCGGCCGCGTCCGCCGTGCTCTCGGGCCGGTCGCCGGGGCCGCACAAGATCCAGGGCATCGGGGCGGGCTTCGTTCCCGCGGTGCTGAACCGGGAGGTCATGGACGAGGTCCTCGCGTGCCCGGACGAGGCGGCGATCGACACCGCCCGCCTCGTGACCGCGCGCGAGGGCGTCTCGGCGGGCATCTCGTGCGGCGCCGCGGTGTGGGCCGCGATGGAGGTCGCGCGGCGGCCGGAGTCGCGCGGGAAGCGCATCGTGTGCGTGCTGCCGGACTCGGGCGAGCGCTACATCTCCGCGCCGTTCTTCGCGCCGCCGGCGTGAGCCTTTCGGGCCCGTGAGGGCGCGCCTGTACCGTTTGACGGGCACATGTTCGGACTCGGCACCCTCTCGCGGATCGCCGGCGAGGTGCGGCGCGACGTCGCCGCCGCGCACGACCGCGACCCGGCGGCGCGCGGCGTCAGCTCGCTCGAGGTCCTCGCGTCGTGGCCCGGCGTGCAGGCGGTCCTCACGCACCGCCTCTCGCACGCGCTGCACGAGGCCGGTGTGCCGGTGCTGCCGCGGACGATCGCCATGGTGTCGCGGGCGGTGACGGGCGTGGAGATCCATCCGGCGGCGAGCGTCGGCCGTGGCCTCTTCATCGACCACGGGATGGGCGTAGTGATCGGTGAGACCGCCGAGATCGGCGAGGACGTCACGCTCTACCAGGGCGTGACGCTCGGCGGCACGGGCTTCGCCACCGGCAAGCGCCACCCGACCGTGCAGGACAACGTGACGATCGGCTCCGGCGCGAAGCTGCTCGGCCCGATCACCGTCGGCCACGGCGCGAAGATCGGCGCCAACAGCGTCGTGATCACGGACGTCGAGCCGCACGCGACGGTCGTCGGCAACCCGGGGCACGTCGTGCGCGTGGACGGGCGCAGGGTCGAGGGGCCCGACGCGGACTGGATCCACCTGCCCGACCCGGTGGCCGAGGCCATCAGGGCCCTGGCCGCGCGGATCGGCGAGCTCGAGCGCGCGCTGGCGGAGCGCGGCGGGGACGACGCCCCGCAGCAGGAGGCCGACGTGCGGCCGCTGCGGCCCGTGCGCGGGCCGAACCCGGCGGGCGGATAGCCCTTAGTAGTAGACGCAGCGGCAGCGGTGCCGCGGGCGCGCCTTGTACTCCGGGAGCTGGCCGCGGTTCCAGAGCCGGTGGTCGAGGTCCTGCTCGCTGATCGCCAGCCGCTGCGCGATCTGCGCGCAGGCGTGCACCGCGCAGGCGCGGATCTCCGCCTCCTGGCCGCCGAGGCGCAGCGGCCGGCCGGCGTCGACGTGTGCCGCGAGGCGCTCGTCGTACACGAGCACGCCCTCGCAGCGCAGCACGTGCGGGACGAGGTTGTCGGCGAAGATCGACAGGCGGTCGAGGTCGCCGAGATCGGCTACCCCGGCCACCGCCAGGTCGGCCGGCACGATCTGGGCGCGCTTGTAGAAGCCGCGGTCGTCGAAGAGCGCCAGCCCGCCGGCCAGCATCTGCGCGAGGGCGGGCGCCGAGCCATTCGCCTGCGCGACGAGGTCGAGCGCGTGGCGCTCGCCGAGGAAGCGCCCGAGCTCGCGCAGCGCCTGCGCGTAGAGGCTCATCAGCTCGTGGTCGCGCGGCTGGCCGAGCGTGTCGGCGATCTCCTCGGTGCGCATCGCGCGCAGCTCGGCGTTCGTCCACGGCCCGGCGCTGCGGAAGCGGTCGGCCAGCGCCCACGCGATCGTGAAGTAGCCCGATATCGGAATCCCACCCACGCTGCGCTTGCGCAAGGTCGGGAACCAGCCCGAGCCGAAGTTCACCGCGTCGAGCGTCAGCAGGTAGGTGGCGACGTCCTCGCGCGGGCCCTCGAGGTAGTGGCGCTCGGGGTCCATGACCGCCGGCGGCCCGGGCTCGATCGCTCCCAGCGCATCGAGGTCGATGCGCACCGAGCGGGCGCTCGCCGCGACCGCGGCGCAGTGCGCGCGAACGTCGTCCGGGAGCGCCATCGGAGGCGAACCGTATCCTCAGCCGCAGTGCCCGAGACGACCGCCGAGGACCGCGTCGCAGCCCTGCTCGAGGGCCTGAACCCGCCGCAGCGCGAGGCCGTGACGCACCCGGAGGGCCCGCTGCTGATCCTCGCGGGCGCCGGCTCGGGCAAGACGCGCGTGCTCACGCACCGGATCGCGTGGCTGATCCACACCGGCCGCGCGCGCGCCGGCGAGATCCTCGCGATCACGTTCACGAACAAGGCCGCGCAGGAGATGCGCGAGCGCGTCGAGCTGCTGCTCGGTCACTCCACCAAGGGCATGTGGGTGATGACGTTCCACTCGGCGTGCGCGCGGATCCTGCGAGCCGAGGCGCCGCGCCTCGGTTACACGCGCCAGTACACGATCTACGACCAGGCGGACTCGCGGCGGCTCGTGAAGCAGTGCATCGACGAGCTGTCGATCGACCCCAAGCGCTTCACGCCCGCCGCCGTCCAGCACCAGATCTCCGACGCCAAGAACAAGCTCCGCGACGCCGCCGCCTACCGCGAGCTCGTCGGCGGCTTCTACGAGCAGACGATCGCCGACGTCTACGAGGTCTACGAGCGCGAGCTGCACCGCATGAACGCGATGGACTTCGACGACCTGCTCGTGCGCACGGTCAACGTGCTCGAGCTCTTCCCGGAGGTCCGCGCGCGGTACGCGGCGACGTTCCGCCACGTGCTCGTCGACGAGTACCAGGACACCAACCACGCGCAGTACCGGCTGCTGGGGCTGCTCGCAGGCGAGCACCGCAACCTCGCGGTCGTCGGCGACGACGACCAGTGCCTGGTGGCCGGGACGCTGGTGACGATGGGCGACGGCTCGCGCTGTCCCGTGGAGGACGTCGAGGAAGGGGACTTCGTGCTCTCGGCGGTGGCCGGCGGCGGCTTCGCGCCGGCACGCGTGACGCGCACGTACGCGTCCGAGCGCGCGCGCCGCGGGGTGCGAGTGGTCACGCGCTCGGGCCTCGAGGTGGTCTCGACCCCCGAGCACGTCCACTTCGCCACCCGCCGCGTCACTTCGTATCCGCATGGCGAGCACAAAGTGACGCAGCTCAAGGCGGCGGCGGTGCGGGCGGGGATGGTGATGCTGACGCGTGCCGGCCCGGAGGTGGTCGCGGCGGTGGAGCCCACGCTCCTCGATGCCCCTGTGTACGACCTGGACGTCGAGACCAGCCACAACTTCATAGCCGGCGGGCTGGTCACCCACAACTCCATCTACAGCTTCCGCGGCGCCGACGTCACCAACATCCTGAACTTCCAGGACGACTTCCCGGACGCGGCGGTCATCCGCCTGGAGCAGAACTACCGCTCGACGCAGACGATCCTCGACGCCGCGAACGGGGTGATCTCGCACAACCGCGGGCGGATGGGCAAGACGCTGTGGACCGACCTGGGGGAGGGCGACCCGGTCCGCGTGCGCGAGCTGGACGACGAGCATGCGGAGGCGCGGTTCGTCGCCGGCGAGATCGAGCGGCTCGTCGACGAGGGGGTCTCGCGCGCGGAGATCGCCGTCTTCTACCGCACGAACGCGCAGTCGCGGGTGCTCGAGGACACGCTCGTGCGTCGCGAGATCGGCTACCAGGTCGTCGGCGGCACGAAGTTCTACGAACGCGCGGAGGTCAAGGACGCGATCGCGTACCTCGGGCTGCTCGCCAATCCGCAGGACGCCGTGGCCTTCTCGCGTGTGGCGAACGCACCGAGGCGCGGCATCGGCCAGACATCGCTGAGCCGGGTGCTCAGCCACGCGGGCACGATGGGGATCAGCATCTGGGAGGCGGCGGCCGAGCCGCCCGCCGTACCCGGGCTGGGGACCGCGGCGATCAAGGCGATCGGTCGCTTCATGGAGACGATGGAGAACCTCAGGCAGCGCGTCGAGCAGCACGTCCCGGTCGGCGACCTGCTCGAGGCGATGCTGCACGAGACCGGCTACCTCGACGCGCTGGAGGCCGAGCGGACGATCGAGGCGCAGGGGCGCATCGAGAACCTCGAGGCGCTCGTCGAGGCCGCGCGCGAGTTCGACCACGCGGCCGAGGTCGAGGAGGACCGCCTCGAGACCTTCCTGCAGCAGGTGGCGCTCGTCGCGGACGCCGACAGCCGCCGCGACGACGAGGGCCTCGTCACGCTGATGACGCTGCACAACGCGAAGGGGCTCGAGTACCCGATCGTCTTCATCATCGGCTGCGAGGAGGGCGTCTTCCCGCACTCGCGCTCGCTCGACGAGGGCACGCTCGAGGAGGAGCGCCGCCTCGCCTACGTCGGCATCACGCGCGCCGAGCGCGCGCTCTACCTCACCCACGCGCGGCGCCGCTCCGTCTATGGCAACGCGAGCTTCGCCCTGCCGAGCCGCTTCCTCAACGAGCTGCCGCCCGAGCACGTCGAGCGCGAGGGCTCGCAGACGAGCTGGACGGGGGCCCAGCCACCCGTGCGCGCGCGGCCGGGGTCGTGGGCCGCGGCGCGCGGCGAGAGCGCCGCGCCGGTCGCGGACTTCCGTGTCGGCGACGACGTGCGCCACGCCGCCTTCGGCGAGGGGGTCGTGACCGGCGTCGAGCCGGGCGGGATCGTCGTCGTGCGCTTCGCGTCCGACGCCAGCGAGCGCAAGCTGATGGCCGAGTACGCGCCGATCAGCAAGGCCTGAGCGGCGCGCGCGCCCTCAGGTGCAGAGCAGGTTCAGGAAGCAGCTCGGCGGCGGCGGGCTGCTGCTCGGCGGCGGCGAGGACTGCTGCTGGGGCGGCGGCGAGGACTGCTGCTGCGGCGGCGGCGCCGACTGCTGCTGGGGCGGCGGCGACTGCTGCTGCGGCGGTGGCGCCGGCTTCTGGCCCGAGGGCGCCTTCTTCGGGTCGCGCCCGCGGGCGCGCGCCAGCACGTCGAAGGCGGGCCGGATGCCGAACGGGCCGATCAGGCCCGAGTCCCACGCCGTGTCCGCGTTCGTGACGTCCCACTGGTAGAGGTAGACCCGGCGCACGCGCGGCAGGCTGTCCGCCAGGCGCAGGATCCAGCTCGTCGCGAGCGCGGCGTGCTGCGGTGACTCCTCGAAGCCGATCCGGTTGGAGTAGTGGTGGCGGTGCACGACGCCGCCGGTCTCGGTGAACCAGACGGTGCCGCGCACCGTCCGCAGCATCCGCCGCGTGCCGGTCGAGCGCAGGCGGTTCGCGTCCAGGTAGTTGTGCAGGCCCCAGAGCCGCGGCTTCGAGCCGTGCGGCAGCGCGCGCAGGAACTGCCGCAGCCAGCCGTCCATGTTCGGCTGGTCGAGCACGTCGGCGGCGGTGACCAGGCAGGCCGGGCAGGCGCGGTGCACGACCTCGAAGTAGGCCGCTGCGCGCGCCGGGTGATGGCATGTGGGCTGCGAGCAGTGGTTGGCCTCGTTCCACGGCGTGTAGTCGCGGACCCACGGGTAGCGCGCGCGGAACGCGAGGAACGCGCGGCGGTAGTCGGCGACGGACGGCAGCTCGCGCCGGTTCAGGCCGTACCAGGAGTGCCCGAAGGCGACGAGCGGCTGCGTACCGTCCGCGTGCGCGTCGGCGAGCCACTGGTCGGTCCATGCGCGCTCCCACGGGACGCTCATCACGTCCCAGGAGACGACCAGGCGCACATGCCGGACGCCGAGCCAGGCGAAGCGCGGGTCGGAGAACATATCCGGCTTCTGGTCGCCGATGCCGAGCAGCGGACGCGGATGCGAGCCGGCACGCGCATGCGCCTGCGCGGTGGCGGGGAGCAGCGCGAACGCTGCCAGGACCCATGCCACGGCGAACCCCCCCAGCCTCCGCATCCCTGCGTTCACCCTGCACGGAGTGGTACCGGATCGCCCGGTAGCCTGCGCCACTTCCCATGGCGAGTGCGCGGGTCATCGACGGCAGGGCGGTCGCGGCGCGGGTCCGCGCGGAGGTCGCGGGGGAGGTCGAGGCCTTCGTGGCGGAGCACGGCGGCCGCACGCCCGGCCTGGCGACGATCCTCGTCGGCGACGACCCCGCGAGCGCCGTCTATGTGGCCGGCAAGCAGAAGGCGTGTGCCGAGGTCGGCATCCGCGGCTTCGACCACCGCCTGCCGGCGCAGACGCCCGAGGCCGAGGTCGTCGAGCTGATCGAGCGCCTGAACGCCGATCCGGACGTCAGCGGCATCCTCTGCCAGCTCCCCGTCCCGGAGCACCTGGACGGCGTCAAGCTGACCGGCCTGATCTCGCCGCTCAAGGACGTCGACGGCCTCACGCCGCTCAGCGCCGGCGCGCTCGCCCTGGGCCGCGAGGGCCTGCGACCCTGCACGCCGGTGGGCGTGATGCTGCTGCTCCAGGAGGCGGGCGCCGCGCTCGAGGGGGCCGAGGCCGTCGTCATCGGGCGCTCCAACCTCTTCGGCAAGCCGATGGCCCAGCTCCTGCTCGGGGCGAACGCGACCGTCACGACCTGCCACTCGCGCACGCGCGACCTGCCCGCCGTGTGCCGCCGCGCGGACGTCCTGATCGCCGCCGTCGGGCGCTCGCGGATGGTCCAGCGCGACTGGGTCAAGCCCGGCGCGGTCGTGATCGACGTCGGGATGAACCGCAGTGACACGGACCCACCCACCCTCACCGGCGACGTCGACTTCGACGCCGTCGCGGAGGTCGCGAGCGCCATCACGCCGGTCCCAGGCGGGGTCGGCCCGATGACGATCGCGTGCCTGCTGCGCAACACGCTCGAAGCCGCGAGGATGCAGGCATGAGACCCACCCGGATGCGCACGGGGGAATGGACGGCGCTGGCCGGCGCGGTCGCGCTCGTCGTCTTCCTGAGCCTGCGCTGGTTCGGTGCCTCGGCCGCCGCGGGCGGGCGGGCTGGGATCCACGAGAGCGGCTGGGCGTCGCTCGGCTGGGGCATCGTGCTGCTGCTGGCGATCGGCATCGCCGGCGCGCTCGCGCTGAGCGCCGTCACGTCCGCCGGCGCGACCGCGGCGTTCCCGATGCTCGCCGCCGTCGTGACGGCGCCGCTCGCGATCGTCGCCTGGATCGTGCTCGCGCTGCGCCTCGCGTTCTTCCAGCCGACGCTCGGCGTCGGGCTGCCGAGCGAGGCGGTCGCCGTGCGCTGGCCGGCCTACGCCGCCCTCGCCGCGCTCGCGCTGCTGCTCTACGGCGCCTGCCGCGCCATGAGCGACGAGCGCCTGGACGACCCCGAGAGCGCCTATACGCCCCCGCCGCCGCGTCCGGCCCCGCCGGCGGCCGGAGGTACGCTCTCGGCGTGATCGACCGCGAGCAGGTCCTGCACGTCGCCCGCCTGGCGCGCCTCGAGCTCAGCGAGGAGGAGGTCGAGCGGATGGCCGCCGAGCTGTCGAACGTGCTCGGGCACATCGAGAAGATCTCCGAGCTGAACCTCGACGGCGTGGCGCCGACCACGCACGTGGTCGAGGTCGCGAACGCGCTGCGCCCCGACGAGCCGCGGCCGTGCCTGCCGCGCGAGGTCGCGCTCGCGAGCGCGCCCGCCGTCGCCGACGGCGGCTTCCTCGTCCCGAGCCCCCAGGCAGCCGCGGAGTGAGCGAGATCCTCGAGCTGAGCGCGGCCCGGGCGGCCGCGGCCGTCGAGCGCGGCGACCTCGACGCCGGCGAGCTGTTCGAGGCCTACCGCGCCCGCGCGGCGGCAGACGAGCTGAACGCGTTCACGTGGGTCGCCGAGGAGGCCCCCGGCGACGGCTTCGCCGCCGGCCCGCTGCGCGGCGTGCCCGTCGCGGTCAAGGACCTCTTCTGCACCGAGGGCGTCCCGAGCCAGGCCGGCTCGAAGATCCTCGAGGGCTATCGCCCGCCCTACACGGCGACGGCGGTCGCGCGCCTGCGCGACGCGGGCGCCCCGCTGCTCGGCAAGACCAACCAGGACGAGTTCGCGATGGGCTCCTCGAACGAGAACTCGGCGTTCGGCGACGTGCTGAACCCGTGGGACCGCACGCGCGTGCCCGGCGGCTCGAGCGGGGGCAGCGCGGCGGCGGTCGCGGCGGGGCTCGCGCCGTGGGCGCTCGGCACGGACACGGGCGGCTCGATCCGCCAGCCGGCGGCGCTCTGCGGCATCGTCGGGCTGAAGCCGACGTACGGCACGGTCAGCCGCTTCGGGATGATCGCGTTCGCCTCGAGCCTTGACCAGGCAGGCCCGCTGACGCGCGACGTCACCGACGCGGCGCTGCTCTTCCGCCACCTGGCCGGCGACGACGATCGCGACTCGACCGCGGTCGGGTTCCCCGAGGAGGTGCGGCTGCCGAGCGCCGAACGGCTCGACGGCATCCGCCTCGGCGTGCCCGAGGAGCTGACGGGGGAGGGCGTGGAGGCCGGCGTCATGGAGGCGTTCGAGGCGACGCTCGCGCGCGCCCGCGAGCTCGGGGCGAGCATCGAGCGCGTGCCGCTGAAGCACGCCGACTACGGGCTGAGCGCCTACTACGTGATCGCGCCCGCAGAGTGCTCGTCGAACCTCGCGCGCTTCGACGGCGTGCGCTACGGCGCGCGCAGCGACGCGGGCGACCTGCTCGCGATGTACACGCGCACGCGCCACGACAACTTCGGCCCCGAGGTCAAGCGCCGCGTGATGCTCGGCACCTACTCGCTCTCGAGCGGCTACTACGACGCCTACTACGGCCGCGCGCAGCGCGTGCGCACGAAGATCGCCGAGGACTTCCGCGACGCGTTCGCCAAGGTCGACTTCGTGGTCACCCCGACGAGCCCGGCGGTCGCGTTCGAACGTGGATCCAAGACCTCCGACCCGCTCGCGATGTACCTCAACGACTACTTCACGGTGCCGATGTCGCTCGCCGGCATCCCGGCGATCTCGATCCCCTGCGGGCTCAGCGCGGGCCTGCCCGTCGGCTTCCAGCTCGCCGGCCCGGCGTTCAGCGAGAACCGCGTGCTGGACGCCGCGCACGCGCTCGAGCAGGCGATCGCGTTCGACGGCAGCCGGGGGAGGGTCGCGTGAGCGCCATCGCCGTCGAGTACGAGCCGGTCATCGGCCTCGAGATCCACGTCCAGCTCTCGACGCGGACGAAGATGTTCTGCGGCTGCGAGCTGAGCTTCGGCGAGCCGCCGAACACGCGCACCTGCGAGGTCTGCCTCGGGCTGCCGGGGTCGCTGCCCGTCGTGAACGCCGAGGCGATCCACTACGGCCTGATGATCGGCCTCGCGCTCGGCTGCGACCTCGCGCCGCGCTCGATCTTCCACCGCAAGAACTACTTCTATCCCGACCTGCCGAAGGGCTACCAGATCAGCCAGTACGACGAGCCCCTGTGCCGCGGCGGCCGGCTCGGCGACGTGCGGATCCATCGCGTGCACCTCGAGGAGGACGCGGCCAAGCTCGTGCACGCGGGCGCCAGCGGGCGGATCCATGGCTCCGAGGCCAGCGTCGTCGATTTCAACCGCGGCGGCACGCCGCTCGTCGAGATCGTCAGCGAGCCCGACGTGCGCTCGGCCGAGCAGGCCGGTGAGTGGCTGCGGCTGCTGCGCACGACGCTGCGCCGGCTCGGGGTCAGCGACGTGAACATGGAGGAGGGCTCGCTGCGCTGCGACGCGAACGTGTCGATCCGCCCGGCCGGCACGCGCGAGCTGGGCACCAAGACCGAGCTGAAGAACATGAACTCCTTCCGCTTCATCGAGAAGGGCATCCGCGCCGAGATCGCGCGCCAGGAGTCGATCCTGCGCGGCGGCGGCGAGGTCGAGCAGGAGACGCTGCACTTCGACCCGCGCACGGAGGCGATCACGTCGCTGCGCTCCAAGGAGGAGGCGCACGACTACCGCTACTTCCCCGAGCCCGACCTCGTGCCGATCGCCATCACCGACGAGATGCTCGCGCGCGCCCGCGGCGCGATGCCCGAGCTCCCGGATGCGCGGCGCGAGCGCTTCGAGCGCGACCTCGGCCTGAGCGCCGACAGCGCGAAGCTGCTCGCCTGGCGCGCCGAGCTGGGCGACTACTTCGAGCAGGCGCTGGCCAACAACGGCGTCGAGCCCCAGCCGCTCGCCAACTGGCTGACCAACGAGCTCACCGCGCGCATCGGCGCCGACGCCGATCCCGCGGAGTCCAAGGTCGAGCCCGGCGCGCTCGCGACGCTCGTCGCGCTCGTCTCGGACAAGAAGGTCACGCAGGGCGCGGCCCGCAAGGTGCTCGACACGCTCGTCGAGCAGGGCGGCGACCCGCAGCAGATCGTCGAGGCCGAGGGTCTCGCCGCGATCGGCGGCGGCGACGAGCTCGCGCCGATCGTGGCCGCCGCGCTCGAGGCCAACCCGGACGTGGCCGAGAAGCTCCGCGGCGGCGACATGAAGCCGATCGGCGTCATCGTCGGCCACGTCATGCGCGAGACGCGCGGCCGCGCCGACGGCGGCGAGGTCACGCGCCTCGTGCGCGAGCAACTGGGCTTGTAGGGGTGCCGGAGGCAGCCACGTGGCTGCCGCAGGCGGGTCCCCGTCGCCGCAGGCGACATCTTGTAAGCGCTGCGCGCAGGCGTACGATCGGGCCATGTCCCGACTCATCCGGATGGACCAGACCGGCCACACCACGCTCGCGGAGTGGACGGCGCAGGACCCGGAGGCGATCGAGGCGGCCGTGCGCGCATTCCGTGAGGAGCTCGACCGCGGCTACTTCGCGATGGTCTCGACGGGCGAGGGCAAGGCCGAGCAGGTCAAGGAGCTGCCGGTCGACGCCGACCTCGTGATCCTGCGCCTGCCGATCAGCGGCGGGTAGGCGGCCGGGCGAACGCGTAGCGCTTGGCCGTGGCGAGCGAGCCGCTTCCCGAGCTGGCGGCGGTCCACTGGCGCCCGCGCGCCGACGACCGTCGCCTGGACCGCTCGGGCGCGCTGTGGACGGCGGCGACCGTCGCGCACGTCGTGCCCTTCCTCGGCGCGGCGGCGCTGCTCGTCGCGCTGCAGCCGCTGGCGGCGCCGGTCGCGATCGCGTGCCTCGCGCACGCGTGGGTGATCCCGGAGCTCTACGCGCAGCGCGGCGCGAACGTCGTGCGCCCGAAGCCGAGCCGCGCGGCCGAGCCCGCCGAGCGCGCCTCGATCGGCCTGCTCGGCGACCTCGTCGGGCACGCCGCGCGCGAGCTGCATGGGACGACCGGGCTCGTGCTCGAGCGCGGCCGCCTCGGCACGTGGCTCGTCGGGCCGGTGGGCGCGCTGCTCGTGCGGCCAGGCGGGCACCGCATCCACTGCTGGTGCGTGAAGGTCAACGACCCCGAGCTTCCGAGCGGGGACCGCATCGCGCACCTGCTGCTCGCGCTGCGCTCCGACGAAGAGGGCTTCGCGACCGTCGCGAACCTCGCGTTCTCAGGCGCGCCGTGGCGGGTGCGCCGGCGCATCGACGAGCGCCAGCGGCCTGCACTCGATGCTGCGGTGAAAGCCGCCCGGGCGGCGTAGAATCGGCTGCATGGCACCTCTCGCAGCAGAGAAGTCCGGACCATCGATCGGCAAGCGCGTCCTTGCGGCGATCGTCCTCGCCGTGGTGGCGTGGATCCTGCTCAAGGTCATCATCGGCATCATCGCGACCGTCGCCATCGTGATCGCCGTGATCGTCGCCATCGTCGCGGTGATCTGGGCGCTCGGCGTGCTCTTCTGAGCCGTTGGCCTACGTCGTCATCTGCTTCTTCTTCGGGCTCGCCGGCGGGATCATCGGCAGGATCAAGGGAAGCTCGTTCTTCCTCTGGTTCCTGATCTCCGCGCTGCTGCCCTTCATCGGGCTGATCGTGGCGATCGCCTACCGC
This sequence comes from Solirubrobacteraceae bacterium, assembly GCA_035765835.1. Lineage (GTDB taxonomy): Bacteria > Actinomycetota > Thermoleophilia > Solirubrobacterales > Solirubrobacteraceae > JAOPZW01. The sequence goes on along the minus strand of DASTWP010000057.1, from coordinate 4,255 downwards.
TGGGAGCGCGACGAGCTGCGCCGCCAGTGCCCGCGCTGCGGCAAGGTCGTCAAGCTGCACGACGCGCTGTGCACGACCTGCGGCGAGGAGCTCGAGTTCCCCGAGGTGGCGATCCTGCCGGAGTCGGCGGGGCGCCGCGCAGGGCGCCCCGCCGCTCCATAGAACCCGCTGCTACGGCGTGCCCGCCGACAGCGCCTGGATCTGCGTGTTGCCGAACGTGCCCGGGCAGTCCGTGCCCGGCGCCGGCGGAGTGGCGCCCTTGACGCCGTCGAGCAGGTCCTGGCGGAACTGCTCGATCGCGGTGCAGCGGCTCGCCGGCGCGAGCGACGTGTAGACGGCGATCGCGCCGTCGTTCGTCGCGGCGACCGTGTTGTAGTCGCCGATGAACTCGTCGACGAGCGCGTTCGCGCTCGACGCGCGGCCGTCGCCGGTCCCGGACTCGCGCTGCTCGGTGGTCCAGCTGCCGAGCGCGCCGTCGGTCACCGGCGCGCTGCGCAGCACGCCCTGGAACGTGCGATCGCCGGTCAGGACGGAGTGCCGGAAGACGTCGAGGTCGGCGCTGTAGACCATGTACAGCTTCGACCCGTCCGGGCTCAGCGCGATCCACGGCATCACGGGACGGTCGCCGCTCGCCCGGGCGTCGACCGGGTCGCTCCAGTGCTGGCCGCCGTCGGTCGAGAGCTGGACGAGCGCCTGCTCCTCGTTGATCGGCCCGGAGTCGTAGGCCAGCGCGATCGTGTTCGGGGCGTCCGTGCCGGTCGGCGCGCCGTTGGCGATCGACGCGTGCGGGAAGGAGTCCACGCGCGAGCCCTCGGCGCCGTCGATGACGGCGTCGCCGGCGATGTCCTCGCCGAGCTGGCCGATGTCCGTCACGGCCGCCACGATCTGCGGCGTGGAGAACGTGGTGCCGTAGTTCGTCGAGATCGCGAGCTTCTCGAATCCCTGCTCCTCGAAGAACGCGTAGACGTTGCCGTGGGAGTCGGTCCGGACGTCGCAGCCCTGGCGGCCGCCCTTGTTCGGCGCGTTCTTCGTGAGCCTGACCGGCGCCGACCACGTGTTGCCGCCGTCGATCGAGCGCGCGATCACGATCGGTTCCGCCCCCGCCTTCGCGCTGTTGGAGCGGAAGTCCGTCCAGCACACGTACGCGTAGCCCAAGCCGGGAGAGCTCGCCGCGTTGTCGACCCAGATCGCCTCCTTGTCGGAGAAGGTGCCGCCGTTCTGGATGCCGCTCGAGACGAGCGCCGGGGGGCTCCACGCGCTGTTGGTGCCGCTGATGACGTCGGCGAGGTTCGCGACGTCGAAGTGCGAGACCGCGATGCCCTCGAAGCCCTTCAGCGTCTCGTCGCTGCGCTTGGTGTTGAAGTTCGACGTCAGGTTCGCGTAGTAGCCGCGCTCGCCGTTGTCCCAGCTGAACCTCCCGTCCGGGCCGGGCACCGGGCCGAAGGCCACCGCCGGGTCGCCGTCGGAGACGTAGCCGGCGCTGTCGTAGTTCGGCAGCGTGCCGATGTCGCCGCTCGGGTCGGCCGTCCCGCTGCGCTCGCTGAAGCCGGTGTAGGTGGGCTGCTGCCAGGTCTGGCCGCCGTCGGTCGAGACGTAGAAGCCGGAGTTGCCGATCCCCTGCGCGAACGGGCAGTGGTTGGCGTTGCACGGGGGCTCGTCGATCTCGTCGTTGGAGCCCGCGATCATCAGATCGGGGTTCATCGGGTCGATCGCGACAGTCGGCTCGTTCTGCTTGTTCTGCGGGAACGGGGAGGCGGGGCTGCCGACGTCCACGCGCACGTCGGCGGCGAACGCGCCGGCGGCGAGGAGGGCGAAGAGCAGCACCGCGAGAATCGCCGCGGAGGCCGCGGCGCAGGACCTTGAGGTTCTCATGGGGCGAACCTATCTCTGGGACGGCGCAAAAGCCACTAGACTCGGCGCGGAGCCGCCCCTGGCGGCTCGACGCGTCCCAACCCACGATTTCCCTGGAAAGGAGGTCAAAGCGCATGCGAGCGGTCGATGCCGTGATGGAGTGCCTGAAGGCGGAGGGCGTCGACGTCGTATTCGGCCTGCCCGGCGGCGCGAACCTCCCGACCTACGACGCGTTCGTGGACGCCGGCATCCGCCACGTCCTCGTCCGCCACGAGGCCGGCGGCGGCCACGCCGCCGAGGGCTACGCCAAGGCGACCGGCAAGGTCGGCGTCGCGTTCGGCACCTCCGGCCCGGGCGCCACGAACCTCGTCACGCCGATCATGGACGCGATGATGGACTCCGTGCCGACGGTGTTCATCACCGGCCAGGTGCGCACGGAGCTGCTCGGCACCGACGGCTTCCAGGAGGCCGACACGCTCGGCATCACGATGCCGGCGGTCAAGCACAGCTTCATGATCCAGCACCCGCTGGAGATCCCGCGCGCGATCCACGAGGCGTTCCACATCGCGCGCACGGGGCGCCCGGGCCCGGTCGTCGTCGACATCCCGGTCGACCTCTCGCGCGCGGACATCCCGTACGAGCCCGTCGCCGACGTCCGCCTGCCGGGCTACCAGCCCACGAGCGAGGGCAACACCAAGCAGATCCGCCAGGCCGCGAAGGCGCTGGCCGCAGCGCGCCGTCCGGTGGTCTACGCCGGCGGGGGTGTCGTCAACTCGAACGCGGCCAAGGAGCTGACGGAGTTCGCGACCGCCGACCGCTTCCCCGTCACCTGCACGCTGATGGGGCTCGGCGCGTTCCCGGCGCCGCACGAGCAGTGGCTCGGGATGCTCGGGATGCACGGCACGCGCTCCGCGAACTACGCGATGGACGAGGCCGACCTGATCTGCGCCGTCGGCGCGCGCTTCGACGACCGCATCACCGGCAAGCTCTCCGAGTTCGCGCCGCGCGCGAAGTTCATCCACATCGACGTCGACCCGGCGGAGATCTCGAAGAACATCCCCGCGCACATCCCGATCGTCGGCGACGCGAAGCAGGTGCTCGCGAAGCTGCTGGTCGAGTACCGCGCGCTCGAGGCGGACCCGGGCCGGCTCGAGGAGTGGTGGCAGCGCATCAAGGGCTGGCAGGAGAAGCACCCGCTGCGCTACGACGACACCGGCGACGCCGAGATCCGGCCGCAGTACATGGTGCAGGCGCTCTACGAGGCGACGGGCGGCGAGGCGATCGTCACCTCGGACGTCGGCCAGCACCAGATGTGGGCCGCGCAGTACTTCCACTTCGCCAGGCCGCGCCGCTGGATCAACAGCGGCGGGCTGGGCACGATGGGCTTCGGCCTGCCGGCGGCGATGGGCGCGAAGGTCGGCTGCCCGGACGACACCGTCGTCTGCATCGCCGGCGACGGCTCCGTGCAGATGAACATGCAGGAGCTCGCGACGTGCGCCCAGGAGGGCATCGCGGTCAAGATCTTCGTGATGAACAACGGCTACCTCGGCATGGTCCGCCAGTGGCAGGAGCTGTTCTGGGACAGGCGCTACTCGCACGTCGACATGGGGCGCTTCCCGGACTTCGTCAAGCTCGCCGAGGCCTACGGCGCGACGGGCATGCGCTGCGAGGACAAGACCACGCTCGTGGACGACATGCGCAAGGCGATCGAGACCGACGGCCCGGTCCTCGTGGACGTGCGCGTCACGCCCGAGGAGAACGTGTACCCGATGATCCCCGCCGGCCAGGCCGCGCGGGACATGGTGGGGTGAGCGTCATGGGCGAGCCGGGAACGAAGGAGCTGCTGAGCCTCGAGGAGCTCGAGGCGGCGGGCGGGCTGCGCACCGGGCGCAAGCACGTGCTGTCGATCCTCGTGGAGAACAAGCCGGGCGTCCTGACCCGCATCTCCGGGCTGTTCGCGCGGCGCGGCTTCAACATCGACACGCTCACCGTCGGGCCGACCGACGACGAGCGCATCTCGCGCATCACGCTGACGCTCGACGGCGCCGTCCATCCGATCGATCCGGTCACCAAGCAGCTGCACAAGCTGATCAACGTGCTGAAGATCCGCGATCTCGATCCGGCCGACACCGTCGCCCGCGAGCTCGCGCTGTTCAAGGTCGCCGTCGACGGGGCGCAGCGCGCGGAGGTCATGCAGATCTGCGAGATCTTCCGCGGCAAGGTCGTCGACGTCACCCGGCGCTCGATCATCATCGAGATCACCGGCACGACCGACAAGGTCGAGGCGCTGGAGAAGCAACTGCGCCCGTTCGGGCTCATCGAGATGATGCGCACCGGCGAGATCGCGATCGCGCGCGGCAGGGGCGAGACGTAGTCCTAGACTCGGGCGCGATGGCGTCGAGGG
>DASTWP010000056.1:0-9647 GCA_035765835.1 Solirubrobacteraceae bacterium | reverse complement strand
ATCGTGATCGTCTGCGTCGTCGCCGCCGTGCGGCGCCGGCGTGAGCGCCGCGACGGGATCGCCGGCGACGCGCACTGGAACGACGGTCCGTATGCCGAGCCGGACACGCCGCCCCTCTCGGTGCAGCATCGCGACCAGTCCTGAGGGGCCGCATCAGCGGCGATGCCGCCCCGACGAACGCTCCGACAGCCACTGAAGCGGCAAGGTCCGGCGGCGCACCCTGAACGACCAGCCGATCTGACGCGGTGCACAGTGCAGGCCCGACCGCGACGATTCTCTCGCTCACTGCGCGGATGCGAGATGCGCGTGCACTTGTGCACGCATGTGATGCACGAATGCACCACCACGGTGGGTTTCGTTCCACTCGCTGAGATCGAGGCGACGACGTTCGTCAGCTCCAGCTCAGCGGCTCACTCCGACTCGGCCGCCCTCCAGCCGAGCTGCTCCCGCGTGCGCCTGGGCAGCGCGCTGACGACGAGGTCGTAGGAGTCCTCGACGAGGTCGCGGACGAGCTCCTCCGCGAGGGTGCCGTCGAGCGTGATCGTGTTCCAGTGGCGCTTGTTGAGGTGGTATCCGGGACGGATCGCCGCGTAGGCGCCGCGGAGGGCGACGGCGAGCTCGGGCTCGCACTTGACGCTGACCTGGAGCGGCGCGCGGCCGAGCGCGCTCAGGGCGAACATCTTGCCGGCGACCTTGAAGACCGACGTCTCGGGGCCGAACGGGAACTCCTCGACGGCGCCGGGCCGCGCGAGGCAGCACGCGCGCAGCTCGGCGGCGTTCATGCTCAGAGGCCGGCGAGGAAGCGGGCCGCGGCGTCGGCGGCCGCGGCCGGTGCGTCGTCGTGGATGAAGTGGCCGGCGTCGTGGAGCAGCTCGAGGCGCGCGTCTGGCAGCTCGCTCTGGAAGCGCCGTGCGCCCGCGACCGGTGCGAACGGGTCCTCGCGGCCCCAGAGGATCAGCGCCGGCACGCCGAGCGCCGCGAGGCGCCCGGCGTACGGCTCGAGCTTCGAGAAGTCGCCCGAGCGGTAGAGCGCGAGGTGGTCGCTGCGGCGCTCGGGCGGCACGAAGCCCTTCCAGTACTCGTCGATCGCCTCCTCGCCCATCGCGGGCGAGACCTGCGCCATCATCGCCGCGAAGCCGTCGCGCGTGAGGCCCTCGACGAGCTCCTCGCCCTGGACGGGCGTGCGCATGGCCTGGGCGAGGCCGTGCCAGTGGCCGTCGGGGAAGAAGCCGGTGCTCGAGATGACCAGGGCGCGCACCGCGTCGGGACGGTCGCACGCCCAGCGCAATCCGATCAGCCCGCCCCAGTCGTGCACGAGCAGCGCGACCGGGCCGAGGCCGAGATCGGCGTGGAAGCGGTCCACCGCCTCGACCGCGCGCTCCCACGTCAGCGGCGAGGACTGGGGCGAATCGCCGAATCCCGGCAGGTCCGGCGCGATCGCGCGCCAGCCGACGTCGCGCAGGCGCGCGAGCGTCTCGCGCCACATGTAGGAGGACTGCGGATAGCCGTGCAGGCAGAGCGCCACGCCGCGCGCCTCGCCGTCCGGCGTCGCCTCGCGATATGCCAGCTCGCCCGCGTGCCGGACAGCGTCCACCATGCCGAGCGGCGAACGCTACACCCGGGCCGCGGGCTACGCCGGTGCGGGGGCGCGCGCGTCCAGCTCGCCGGCCGTGCGCAGGGCGCCCAGCAGCGTCTGTACGAGCAGCTCGCGCAGGTCCTCGCGCTCCGCGCCGCCATGCTCGAGCCAGTCGAGCGCGGCGGCCTCGGCGAAGCCGACCCATCCGCGCACGGCGAGCCGCAGCAGCGCCGGCGGCTCCTCGCCCTGGGCCACGCCCGCGAGGATGCGCTCGGCCATGCGCCCGCGCGAGGCCTCGACGAGCGCGAGCACCTCCGGGTCCGCGCCGATGCCCGCGCGCAGCACGGTCGAGTAGCCGCGGGCGTGGCCGGCGACGTAGTCGAGGTAGCGCTCGACGCCCTGCTCGACGCGCTCGAGCGCAGCCAGCGCCGGATCGGTCGCGGTCTCGTGCTCCATCAGCGCGCACGCCTGGCGCACGACCTCGACGTAGAAGTCGCGCTTGCTCGGGAAGTAGTGGTACAGCAGGCCCTTCGAGATCCCGGCCGCGACTGCGATGTCCTCGATCGAGATCTCGTCGAACGGGCGCTCGGCGAAGATCTCCGTCCCGAGCTCGACGAGCTGCTCGCGGCGGGCGTCGAGCGTCAGCCGGCTGCGCTTGGCGGGGGCCATCGCCGCCGACCGTAACCGAACGGGCGGCAGCGCGGAAGTCAGGCCGTGCGCGTGCGGTGGCGGCGATGGGGCATCCGGCAGAGGTGCCGGTGGGCGCGCCGCCGCGTGCAGCGCTTTGCGCGCGTGCGCCGGTGGCTCGTGCGCGGCGCGGCGGTGGCCGTGCTCGCTGCGGGGGCGGCGGCGCCGGAGCCCCCGCTCGCGCGTGTGCCGAAGTCCGCGACGTACGTCGCGCCCGAGGCGAGCCCCGGCGCGCCGGGGGCGACGCCGACCCCGACCTCGGCGAACGCCGGCTCGAGGATGTTCGCGCGGTGCTCCGCGGAGGCCATCCAGGCCGCCACCATCGCAGCCGCGGTCGCGTCGGTCCCCGTGCCGTAGCCGATGTCCTCGCCCGCCGCCCCGTAGTCGTAGCCGACCGCCGCGAGACGGGACGCGAGCGTCGAGCCGTCCGGCGAGACGTGGTCGAAGAAGTCCTCGGCGACCATCTTCTGTGCGTAGGCGCCGGCGGCCGCGTCGAGCAGCGGCGCGTCGCTCAGCGCCGGCAGGCCCGCGGCCGCGCGCTGCACGTTCAGGAGGCACACGACCGCCTGCTGGACCGGTGCGGTGGCGCCGATCGCCGGCGTCAGCGCGGCGTTCGCGCAGGTGGTGGTGTCGGCGGACGCCGCGGTGGGGGCGGCGAGCGCGCAGACGGCAGCGGACAGCATCGTGGCTGCGGCCAGCCACGGCCGGGCGGTGGACACGGCTGATCTCTCTCCTCTGGGCGGGACGGGACCGGAATCCCCCGCCGGACACCCCAGGGATCGGCGCTCTTGATCCCCAGAGCGACCCGCCGTCAACCCACTTCGACGGATGTTCTACTCAGCTTTGGGGCGCGCCTGCGCGCGCTGCGCGAGCGGCGCAGCGCTCGACGTGGAGCGCCACCGCGACCTAACGGATGTCCCAACCGGATCTGGACCGGAGGCCGCCACAGCCTGCACCGGGCAGGTAGGCTCGCGCGCCTCGTGAATCCGTCACTGCGATCAGTACCCGTCCCCCTACGCGCCTGGGGTCGAGCCGGGCGCCTGGCGGGCATCACCACACAGCTGCGCGTGACGCGCCGACTCGCGCGGATGCTTCGCTCCGAGCAGCCCTACCGCGGGCTGGACGGCCTCACGCTCGCGATCGATCGCGACGACCCGTTCCAGGCGAGCATGCTCCTCGGCCTCTACGACCCCGTCGTCAAGGCGATCATCGAGCGCTACACGCCGGCGGGCGGCATCGTGATCGACGGTGGGGCGTTCATCGGCTACATCGCGCTGCTCTTCGCGCGCCGTGTCGGCCCGACCGGCTCCGTGCACTCCTTCGAGTGCGATCCGCGCGTTCTGCCACGGCTGCGGCGCAACGTCGAGATCAACGGCATGGACTGGGTGATCGTCAACCCGCGCGGGCTCTTCGACCGCACGACGGCGGAGGCGCAGCTCGCGCTGCCCTCGCAGCTGGGCTGGGCCTCGATGCAGCCGGGCGCCTGGGGAGCGACTGAGGCCACCACCGTCGCGATGGTGGCGCTCGACGACTACGTCGCCGAGCGTGGGATCGACGCCGAGCGGATCTCCTTCATCAAGCTCGACCTCGAGGGCTGCGAGCTCGAAGCGCTGCAGGGCGCGCGCGGAACCCTCGCGGCGGCCTCCGCACCGGTGCTCGTCGAGCTCATCCCCGACCGCATGCGCGCCCTCGGGCAGGATCCCGAGGAGCTCCTCGCGCTGATGAACGGGCTCGGGTACGAGCCGTGGGCGCCGCTGCGCCTGCGCCGGGGCGCTGTTCGCTTCGCGCCCGGCATCGAGCCGCAGGTGGGCGAGGACGTGCTGTTCCTCAAGCGAGCCGCCTGAGCGCCGCCTCGACCTCCTCCTCGATTGCGGGATCGGGCTGCCACGGACCGAGCCGCGGTGTGCCGAGGTCGGTCCGCTCGACGACCGCGTATTGGCACACGTGGGCGATACGCCCGACGACCGCGAGCACGATCGCGGCGAAGATCTCGTCCTCCACGGCGAGGTCGACGTGCAGCGCGACCGCCACGCGCGCCGCGTCGAGCGTCGCCGGCAGGTCCTCGAGGCGGCCGGCGCGCCACGCGTCCGCAGCGGTGCCGCGCAGCGCGCTCGGCTCGACGACCTCGATCTCGAGCCTGCCGCTCTGGCGCACGAGCAGCGGCGAGAGGATCCACCAGCGGTCGTCGGCGTGCAGCGCGGCGTCGCGCTCCACGATCCGCTGCGCGTGCGCGACGAAGGCCTCGAGCGAGTCGTCGTCCGGATGCGGCACGCCGTCATGTTCCCCCACCGCGCCGGAGCAAGTTCGCCCGCCCGCGCGCGTTTGCAAGAGCGTGAGCACGCTCCTCGTGGCCGCCAGCGGCGGGCACCTCACCCAGCTGCACCAGCTCCGCCCGCGCCTGCGCGGCGTCGACGGCGACGTCGTCTGGGTGACGTTCGACACGCCGCAGAGCCGCTCGCTGCTCGCCGGCGAGGAGGTGGTCTTCGTCGAGGAGGCGCCGACCCGCGACGTCGGCGCAGTGGTGCGCAACCTCGGGCCGGCGCTGCGCCTGCTGCGCGGCCGCGACGTCGGCGCGGTGGTCAGCACGGGCGCCTCGATCGCACTGTCCTTCCTGCCGCTCGCGCGAGCGCGCGGGATTCCGACCTACTACATCGAGAGCGCCACGCGGGCGCTCGCCCCCTCGCTCACGGGCCGGCTGCTGCAGCCGCTGCCGGGCATCGGGCTGTACGCGCAACACCGCGCGTGGGCGCGCGGGCGCTGGCGCTGGGCGGGCTCGGTGTTCGACGGCTACGCGGTCGAGCGGCGCGCGGCGCCGGAGCTGCGGCGCGTCGTGGTGACGCTCGGGTCGCACCCGCACTTCGGCTTCCGCAGGCTCGTCGAGGGCCTGCTCGGCGCGCTGCCACCCCGGGCCGACGTGCTCTGGCAGACCGGCGCCACCGACGTCCACGATCTCGACATCCACGCCCGCCAGGCGGTGCCCGATGCCGAGCTGCGCGCGGCGATGGCCGGCGCCGACCTCGTCGTCGCCCACGCCGGCATCGGCTCGGCGCTGGCGGCCCTCGACGCCGGCCACGCGCCGCTCCTCGTGCCCCGCGACCCCGCCTTCGGCGAGCACGTCGACGACCACCAGCTCCAGATCGCCCGCGCGCTCTCGGACCTCGGCCTCGCGACCGTCCGCTCCGCGGACGACCTCGGCCCCGCGGCGCTCCACGCCGCGGCGTCGCTGCGCGCGACCCGCGCCGCGTCGCCGCCCCCGTTCGCGCTCAGCTGAGCGCGCGCAGCTGCGCGGTGCGCCGCCGCATGCGGTGGCGGTGGAAGAGGATGCCGGCGAGGCCTGCGATGCGTGCCGGATGGCGCGCGACGAACAGGCCTGCGCGGGCGCCGGCGGCGAGCCGGCCGGCGCGCAGGGAGCGGCGCATCTCGTCCCAGCCGACGCCTCCGCGCCAGCCCTCGACGCGCGCGGCCGAGAACCAGGGCCGGCCCTCGTAGGAGCGCAGGATCCGCAGGTGGTACTCCGCGGTGCTGTCGCGGTCCTGCGTCACCTGGCCTGGATGCAGGTGGTAGTCGACGACGACCTCGGGGCTCATGATCCCCGTGCCGCGCTCGAGCACGCGCAGCCACAGATCGAGGTCCGCCCCCATCCGCAGCTCGGGCCGGTAGCCGCCGGCGTCGCGGACGGCGTCGGCCCGCACGAGCACCGCGCTGTTCGGCACGAAGTTCGACGGGTACAGCAGCGCGGTGGGCGTGCGCTGCCGGCTCGGGCGGTCGAACATCGGGCCGAGGTTGCGGTCGGCGCCGGCGCCGCCGCGGCGGTACATCGCCGAGCCCACGAGCAGCACGTGGCCGTCGCGCAGCGGCCACAGCGCCGCGAGCAGGTTCGGCCGCCACTCGTCGTCGGAGTCGAGCAGGCCGATCCACGGCTGCGTCGCCGCGCCGATCCCCGTGTTGCGGGCCGCGCCCTCGCCCATGTTGCGCTCGTGGCGCACGACGCGCGCTCCAGCGGCCGCGGCGACGGCCCCCGTGTCGTCTGTCGAGCAGTCGTCGACGACGATCACCTCGGCCGCGGCGAACGGGCGCTGCGCGAGCGCGCTGAGCACGGCCCGCCGCGTCATCTCGGGCCGGTTGAAGGCCGGGATGACCACCGAGACGGGAAGAGGGGCCCCCGCGGGCGACGGTTCGGATTTGGTCATGTGGTCCATTTGCAGGTACAACGTCAGGCACCATGGCGAACGGGACGGATCCCAAGCGCTACATGCCACCTACCATCGTCGACCACGGCGGGCTGCGCGCCCTCACGGCGATGGCGCACCCGATGCTCACCGGGGCCGCCGGCCACAGCGTCTACGCGCAGGACATGAGCTTCAGCGGCTCCTCGGCGCCGCCGCCGAGCTACGGCGGAGGCGGAGGCAGCGGTGCGGGCGGAGGCGGGCCGGCCGGCAGCGGCGGCTCCGGCGCAGGAGCGTCGGCGGTCGGCGCAGCGCACGCCCACGGCCACGCGGTCCACCACCATCACGCGACGCATCGCCATCACCACCACGCGGCCCATCATCATCACAAGCGGCACCACCACGCGAAGCACCACCACCACGCGAAGGGCCGCGTCCGCCACTACGTGGCGTCCCTCGGCCGCTTCTTCGGCCGTCACGACGCGGGCTGAGCCACCGCCGGCCGGGCGACCGCCGGCCGCGCGCTGCGCACGAGCGAGCGCTCGCCCCACACGATCCCCGCCCACGTCCACACGAGCAGCGCCGAGAACGGGTAGCCGAGCGGCGTCGTCATGCCGACGACCGCATAGCTGATCGCCACCCCGATCAGGCCGATCCGCCAGACGTGCAGCTCCGGGGGGCCGCGACGGAACATCGCGCCGCCGATCGCCGCGATGCACGCGAACAGCCACAGGAAGCCGCCGAGCAGCCCGAGCTCGACGAAGTTGCCCAGGTAGACGTTGTGGATGTTGCGCACGCCGGTCAGCGGATAGCTGAACGCCTGCCGGTAGTAGTCGGGGCTGTCGGTGGCGAAACGGCCCCAGCCGAAGCCGAGAACGGGCTTCGCGGCGATCATCCGCAGCGCCGCGGCGTCCGAGTTCTCGCGGTCCCACACCGGCCTTTGATCGTGCGTGCGCCTGGTGACGCTGTCGTGCAGGCCGGGGAAGATCGCCATCGTCCCGCTGACCCCGACGACGACCGCCAGCGCCGCGGGGATCGCGTAGCGCCGCGTCTGTCGCGCGCACAGCAGCGCGACGACCCCGCCCGCGACGGCCGCGATCCACGCGGCCCGTGTCTCCGTCAGGAACACGCCGAGCGCGCAGAAGCCGATCACCGCCATCGCGAAGCGGCGCGCCTTCAGGCCCTTCCATTGCGTGAGAGCCATCGCGGCCGCCACCCCGCAGCCGAACAGCGCGAGGCCGTTGGCCGCGGCCTCCACGAACGGCCCGCGCGCGCGGCCGAAGTGGATGCCGACGGTCGGGTCCGCGATGTAGCGCGGCAGGACGAGCGAGCGCAGGCCCGCCTTCTCCATGAAGGCGGTCACCCCGAGGTAGGCGCCCACGATCACGAGCGTGCGCAGCAGCACCCGCCGGTCGCGCTCTTCGCGGAACGCCTTCGGCGCGACGAAGAACAGCACGAAGCCAACCAGGCTGAAGCGGTCCAGCAGCGCGTAGCGGGCGTTGGAGTCGCCGATCGTGCCGGCGAGGATCGCCGAGACGACCGCGTAGACCGAGGCCACCATCAGCAGCCAGTCGATCGGCCGCGTGCGCAGCGCGTCGCGCCCGACCGTGACCCGCTCGCGCACGAGCAGCGACAGGATGCCCGCGCCGATGACCAGCCGGTCGAACGGCAGCGGCATGTGCATCGTGTGCCAGTGCGAGGAGAAGACCGTGAGCCCGAGCCCGATGCTCAGCGTCAGCGAAGGCCGCGCCGCGAACGCGAGTACCCCTACGACCACCGCGCCGATCACCGCGGCGGCGGCCTCGTAGGCGTGGACGGTCGCGGCGCCCTGGCGCGGGCCGACGGCGATCAGCGCCAGCGCGAGCAGGCCGAGGCCGACGGGCGCCAGCAGCAGCGGGAGTGCCCGCCGCTGCGCCATCACGCCCAGGTGCGCAGCCGGACGAGCAGCTCTCGGTTGGCGACCCAGAGCGCGAGCGCGATCCCGAGCACGAGCCCGACCGCGACCGCGATCAGCGCCATCCGCGCGAGCATCGACCACAGGTCGGAGGACGCCTGCGCCGCGGGCACCGCGAGCTGCAGCAGGTTCTGCGGCGAGGGCGAGACCTGGAAGGAGAGGTACTTCTGGCCGACCGACTGCTGGCGCAGCTTGGCCGTCTGGTAGTCGAGCCGCGCCTGCTTGACGATCGCCGACTTCGGCGAGTGCGTCGCCTCGAGGCTCTGGAGGATCTCGAACTTCTGCTGGGTGGCCGCGAGCGCGTCGCGGTAGCCGCGCAGCACGCCCGTCTCCTGCTGGTTGGCCGTGAGCTTGCGCACGTAGCGGATCAGGCCCTGCGCGGCGCCGTTGGCGAGCAGCTCGGACTGCTGGGCGGAGGAGCCCTTGGCCTCGACGACGATGAGGGTGCTGTTCGGCACCGGCGAGGCCGAGATCTTCGACTCGGCGTCGGCGACCGAGACGTGGGCGCTGAGGGCGGCGGACTGGACGACGGGCGGCGCGGAGATGAAGCGCGCGTAGCCGAGCGCGAGCGTGGCGTTGCCGATCGTCACGCCCTGCAGCGTGAAGGCGGGCACGTCGACGCGGCCCACGTTGACGCTCGCCTTCGAGGTGTAGACGGGGGCGCGCAGCCCGCCGATCACGATCGCGGCGAAGACCAGGAGGATCGCCGGCGCGATCGCGAGGATCGGCGAGCGCACGACGGCCTCCACCGGCCCGACGAGGCTCGGCGGCACCTGGATCGCGCGCTCCGGCGGCGCGACGGCAGCTCCGTCCATGGACTCCCCCTGTCCCCTGACGCTGACTTCCGGTGGAAGCATTCCAGCCTCCTAACGCACCGCACCGGCATTCCTTGCGGTCTCTTGCGACGCGAAGTCGCGCTTCGCTCCTGCGCCCGGCGGCGCACGCGCGCTCTAGGCTGCCGCCGCAAGGTGCGGGTGCTCTTCCTCACGACGCTGCTGCCGGGGATGCGCAGGACCGGCAGCGAGGTCGCCACACAGGCGTTCGCGGACGCCCTGCGCGCGGCCGGGCACGACGTGAGGCTGCTGGCCTACCGCCGCGCGGGCAGCGACCCGCCGCTCGCGCCGGGCGACACGGCGGTCGCCGATCGCCACATCGAGACGAGCGCGGCAGGCCTGCGGCCGCTGTGGTGGATGGCGCGCGGCCTCGCGGCGCGCCGGCCGTACACGCTCGCGAAGTTCGCGGGCGGCGCGTACGAGCGGGCCGT
>DASTWP010000055.1:0-4475 GCA_035765835.1 Solirubrobacteraceae bacterium | reverse complement strand
GGAACGGGCGCGGCCGCTGCGCGGGTCGATCGCCAGGATCGTACGCCGCTGGCTCGCGAGCGAGTCGCCGCGGCCGCCGATCACGAGGAAGCGGCCGCCGAGCGCAGCCCCGGCCGCATGGGTGGTGGCGTGCGGCAGCTCGCCGATCGTGCGCACGCGCCGCGTGGCGGGATCGAAGCTCAGGATCGCGCGCTCGGCGGTGACGCCCGAGGTGCCGCCCGCGATCAGGAGGCGCCCGCCGACCACGGCGACCGCCGCGTAGCGCAGCGGGCGCGGCATCTCGGCGACGGCGCGCACGCCGCGGCCGGGCGTGAACGCGAGGATCGAGCGCAGCGGGACGCTGCCGGTGTAGCCGCCGACGACGTAGATCGTGTGCCCGATCGCGGCGGCCTCGACGTCCGAGGCCGGGACCGGCAGGTGGCCGGCCGTGCTCGTGCTCCCGCTCGGCGGCACGCGCAGGATCGCGGCGCTCGAGCCGATGTTCCCGCCGCCGAGGAAGTACGTCGTCGTGCCGAGCGCTGCGGCGGCCGCGTCGTGCAGCGGGCCTGGCAGCGAGCCGATCCGCCGCGCGGCGCCCGACGCGTCCACGCGCACGATGTCCGCGACGGAGGTGTCGCTCGCGCTGAGGCCGCCGAGCGCGAGCGTCGAGCCGTCGCTCAGCGCCGCCGTTGCCGGCAACTGCACGGGCGCGGGCAGCCGCCCTGCGACCGTCACGCGGACCCGCAGCGCGTGCACCCGCGCGGGCGCCTTGCGCGTCGCCGTGGCCGGCGCGGCACCGCGCTTCGCGCTGCTCGCATGCGCTGCGCCGCCGCCGTCGCCACCGCCGCCGCAGCCGGCGATCGGCACAGCGGCGAGCACGGCGAGCGCGGCGGCCTTCACGCGCAGCATGTTGTCGCGCGCCGCCTTGCAGGTACCTGAGCGGTGCATGAGACGCCGCTTCTGCGGCGACTCAGGCGGCTTCGATCGTCACGCGGCCGATGGCCTCGCGGGCGATCGCGACGAACCGCGCGCAGCGCTCGGGCGCCTTGTCGCCGCGCTCGTCCTCGACGCCGGTGTTGGCGTCGACCGCGAACGGGCGGACGGCGCCGATCGCCTCGGCGACGTTCTCCGGCCGCAGCCCGCCGGCCAGGATCACGGGCAGCCGATGCTCGCGCAGCGCGTCGGCGATCCGGCGGCTGATCGACCAGTCGTGCGTCCGCCCCGTGCCGCCGAGGCGGTCGCTCGTGCGGGAGTCGAGCAGGACCGCGTCGCAGTGGCCGACCACAGCGAGCGCGTCCTCGATCGCCTCCGGGCCGGTGACATGCACCGCGCTGATCACGCGCCGCCCGGCGGCGCGCTCGTGCACCGCGGCGAGCACGTCGGCCCCGACGACGCCGTGCACCTGGATCGTGTCCGTGCCGATGTGGCCCGCGAGGTCGAGGATCTCCCGCGCGTCCCCCAGATGCGTCACCAGCACAGTGGAGACGAACGGGGGCGTGCGGCGCGCGAGCGCGCGCGCCCGGTCGGGCGTCAGCGCGTCCTCGCTGAGGTGCGTCACGCCGCAGATCAGCCCGATCGCGTCCGCGCCGGCCTCCACGGCCGTGTCGAGGTCCCGCTGCGAGCGGATACCGCACAGCTTCGCACGCGCAATCACGAGGCCCACCCTACGGTCGCTCGAGGGAAACCGCGCTGCGGCTGCTGCGAGCCCCATGTTCAGAGGCGGTACGCCGGTGCGCCGCGCGCGGCTCGGAAAGCCGCTGCGATGTCGCGTGTCGCCGATTCGGCGCCGAGCGGGTAGATGTGCAGCGCATCGACCGCTGCGATGCCCGCGAGCTCGCCCGCCAGTTCTTTCGCGAGCCGGAGGCCGTCGCCGAGCACGATCCGGCGGTGGGCCGCGTCGGGCAGCACGCAGCCGGGTAGGTCACGGGCCCGGTCGGCCATCCGCTCGTTTCGCAGCAATCCGAGCCCGGCGTAGAAGCGAACGCCGTGGAGCAACCCGGCGGCGCGGTCCAAGAACGCGGTCAAGGCGGTGACGTCGAAGGTCATCTGCGACTGCACGAACTCCGCGCCGGCGGCGAGCTTCCGCTCCAAGAGGGCAAGCTCGCGGCCGACGTCATCGGCGAACGGATTGACCACGGCGCCCACCGCGATCGGCTGCGGCGCGGCCCAGTCTTTGACCCTGCGGATCAAGCGTGTGGCGGTGAGGTCTCCGACGCGCGGGACGTCGTCGACCGGGTCGCCCTGGACACACAGCACGCCCTCGGCCCCGAGCGCCGCGGCACCTACCACCTGTGACTGCAGGGCAAGGCGGTTGCGGTCGCGGCAGGAAATGTGAACAACGGTCCTGACGCCCTGTTCGCGCGCGAGCGCAACGGCCGCGAGCGGCGACATCCGCGCCTCGCCGGCGTGATTGTCGGTCAACGCGACCAGGTCCACGCTGTCCGCCAAAGCGGCGATCCGCTCACGAACCCGCAGCGCATCCGGCTTTGGCGGAAGCGAGATCTCCGCTGAAGTCAGGGCTTCCAGTGGCATCGGCGAAGCCTACGCGCGGTGACCGCGCCGCGTCCGCCGTCACTGCCGCGGCCAGTGCGGGCGGAGGGACTCGAACCCCCAAGGCCGAAGCCACCGGCACCTAAAGCCGGCGCGTATACCAGTTCCGCCACACCCGCCCGGGGCGCGCCGAACCGTCGCGCGCGCCCGGCCGGGATTGTATGGTCCCGCGCGGGATGGCAGAGGACGCGCCGGTCATCGAGCACCCGAACCGCGAGAAGGCCGCCAACAAGGCGACCAAGGCGGTCGTGGTGCTGCTGCTCCTCGCGTCGGCGGCGCTCGTGTTCATCGTGACCGTCGGCGGCTGGAACGCGCTCCAGGGCGCGAAGGTCGTAGGGCTCGCCTACGGCGGCCTCTTCGTGCTGCTCGCCTACTACGTCTGGCGCTGGAGCCGTGGCGCGCTGCCGGTCTCGGCGGCCCTGGCGATCATCATGCTGATCTTCGCCGCCGTCTCCGGCCCGGGCTGGTTCGACCGGGACAAGACGGGGTTCACGAATCCGGCGATCCCGTCCAGCGCGCTCGGCCTGATCACGCTGCTGCTGATCCCGGTCGAGGCGCTGTTGATCGCGTTCGCGATGCGCGGCTTCAGCCAGGCCTGGAACGTCGAGGTCGAGCGCTACCCCGAGCCGCCGCGCACGGCCGCGCCCGCCGGCGTCTGACCGGCCCCGCGGCCGCCCCGCAGCGCCCTACGATGTGAGCCGCCCGGCCCGGGTGGCGGAACGGCAGACGCGATCGGCTCAAACCCGATTGTCCTTCGGACGTGTGGGTTCGAATCCCACCCCGGGCATCCCGCGGCGTGGCAGAATCGCTGCCATGTCGGAGGCGAACGTCGAGCGCGCGCGCAGCGGCTTCGCAGCCGCCCTGCGCGGCGACTTCGAGGCACTGGAGGAGCTGCTGGACCCGCACGTGCGCTGGCACGGCGGCGACCCGGAGGCGGACGGCGCCTGCCATGACCGCGGCGAGGCGCTCACGTTCATGCGGCGCGCCCTCGGGAACGGGTGGCGCGGCGAGCTCGTCGACGTGCTCGACGCAGGCGAGCGCGTCGTCGTGCTGCTCCGGCCCGCCGACGACCCCGAGGCGGTGCGCGCGAACCTCACGACGTTCCGCGACGGCAAGGTCGTCGAGATGGTCGCCTACCCGGAGCCCCGCGACGCGATGGCCGCCGCCGGCCTCTGAGCGTTGCCGACGCTCTACACGATCGGCTACGAGAAGCTGCTCCCGGGCCAGCTCGCCGCCGAGCTCGAGGCGGCGGGCGTGAAGCGCGTGCTCGACGTGCGGATCCGCCCGCAGTCGCGGCGGCCGGGGATGTCGAAGACGCGCCTGGGCGACCTGCTCGCGCAGCACGGCATCGCCTACGAGGCGCGGCAGGCGCTCGGCACGCCGCACGACATCCGCGACCTCTTCCGCGCCGGCCGCCTCGACGAGGCCCGGCCCGCCTACCGCGCGCACCTCGAGCGCGAGCGCGCGCACGAGGTCGACGGGCTCGCGCAGGAGCTCGGCACCGCCGCGCCGACCGCGCTGCTCTGCCTCGAGGCGGACCCGCGCCACTGCCACCGCGACGTGATCGCCGAGGCCCTGCGCGAGCGGCGGCCTGACCTGCGTGTGATCGATCTCTGAAGCCCGGGTAGCCGAACCGCATGGCCACCACCAAGCAGCGCGCCGCCGCCCGCGCACCGCGCTCGGCAAGGAGGCCGCGGCCGTGCGTCGCGGCGATTCGCCGACACGCAGGGAGCTCGAGGCCGAGGCCCGGCAGCTGAACATCGAGGGCCGCTCGAAGATGGGCAAGGGCGAGCTCGAGCGCGCGGTCGCGAACGCCCGCTGAGCCGCGCTCGTCAGGCGGCACGTGCGGGGGTACCCTCCTTTCCGAGGGAAGGGAGGCCCGGCTGATCGACCACGTCAACAACCTCAAGCTCCAGCACCTCGTCGAGCTGAGCAAGCTCGGCGAC
>DASTWP010000054.1:0-2488 GCA_035765835.1 Solirubrobacteraceae bacterium | reverse complement strand
GCTGGCCGAGGGCGCCGGCGCCGCGAGCGCCTGAGGATCGTGACGGCGGAGCGGGCGCGCCGCGGCGCGCCCGCTCCGGTCCGTCCTAGGCCGCGCCGCCCCGCGGGCGGATCGTCACGGCGGTCCCGTAGGCCGCGACCTCGCTGATGATGTCGCCGATCTCGTTGCAGTCGAAGCGCATCGCGATCACGGCGTTCCCGCCGCGCGCCACCGCAGCCTCGCGCATGCGGTCGGTCGCCTGGTCGCGGCTGTCGGAGAGCAGCTTCGTGTAGCCCTTGGCCTCGCCGCCGACGAGCGTGCGGAAGCCGGCGCCGATGTTCGAGAACGCGTTGCGCGCGCGGGCGACGAGCCCGAAGACCTCGCCGTGCACGGCGACGACCTCGTAGCCCGGCACGTCGTTCATGGTCGAGACGAGGATCTCGTGCGGTTCTGTCATGGGGCCGATCCTCGCATGCCCGACGCGGATCCGGCGCGTCGGAGCGCTTTACCCGCGCGGCCGGCGCGAATAGCGTTGCCCCGTGGAGGGGATCGTCGGCCGCGAGCGCGAGCTGCTTGCCGTAGCCGCGCTCATCGAGCCGGCCGCGACCGCCTGCTTCGCGCTGGCGCTCGACGGCGAGCCCGGGATCGGGAAGACCTCGGTGCTGGAGCGTGGCGTGGCGCTCGGGCGCGAGCGCGGCTACACCGTCCTCGGCTGCCGGCCGGTCGAGAGCGAGTCCGCGCTCGCGTTCGTCTCGCTCGGCGACCTGCTCGAGCCGGTCGCAAGCGACGCCGCCGTTCGCGCGATGCCGGCGATCCAGCAGCGCGCGCTCGAGACGGCGCTGGCGCGCCGGCCCCCCGGTGAGGCGTTCGGCAGGCACGCGGTCTCGCGGGCGACGCTGGCGGTGCTCCGGGCGCTGGCCGACGACGCGCCCGTGCTGATAGCGATCGACGACGCGCAGTGGCTCGACGCCTCCACGGAGGCGGTCCTGCGCTTCGCGCTGCGCCGGCTCCGCGACTCGCCGGTGCGCGCCCTGCTCGCCCTGCGCAGCGAGCGCGGCGTACAGCCGAGCGTGTTAGGGGGCGAGGTCGCTGTGCAGCGGATCGCGATCGGCCCGCTGTCCGCCGACGAGCTCGGGCGCGTCGTCGCCGACCGGCTCGACGTGTCGCTCGCCCGTCCGCGGCTGGCTGAGCTGCACGCCACGTCCGGCGGAAACCCGTACTTCGCGCTCGAGATCGTCCGCGCGCTGCTCGCGCGCGGCGAGCCGGTCGGGTCCGGCGGCCCGCTGCGGGCACCCGAGAGCATCGCCGTGCTGCTGCGCGCACGGCTCGCCCGGCGCTCGCCGGCGGCGCTCGACGTGCTCCTGCTCGCCGCGGCCTCCCCGCAGCCCACGGCCTCGCGCACGGAGCGCGTCGCCGGGTCGGCGGAGGGGCTGCGTGAGGCCGTGGCCGAGGGCATGCTCGAGCACGACGGTGACCGGCTCCGGTTCACCCATCCGCTGCTCGCGTCGGTGGTCTATGCCGGCGCCGACCCGCTGCTGCGCCGCGAGGCGCACGCGCGCCTGGCCGCCGCGACCG
Source organism: Solirubrobacteraceae bacterium (assembly GCA_035765835.1). Classification (GTDB taxonomy): domain Bacteria; phylum Actinomycetota; class Thermoleophilia; order Solirubrobacterales; family Solirubrobacteraceae; genus JAOPZW01. The sequence goes on along the minus strand of DASTWP010000054.1, from coordinate 934 downwards.
ATGATCCCGACGAGCGCGCCGCGCACCTCGCGCGAGCGACCGCCGACCCGGACGAGACCGTCGCCGCCGACCTCTCCGCCGCGGCCCACCGTGCCGCTCGGCGCGGCGCGCCCGCGACCGCGGCCGAGCTCGAGGAGCACGCGCTCCGGCTCACGCCGCCGGACCTCGACGAGCTGCGCTTCGCCCGGTCGCTTCGCACCGCCGAGTACCGCTTGGCCGCGGGCGACACCGAGCGCGGGCGACTGCTGCTCGAGCGGCTGCTCGAGACCTCGTCGCATCCGGCCCGGCGCGCACGGCTGGCGCTCCGGTTGGGGCAGGTCAGGTATACGAGCGACGACGTCGCTGCCGCACGTGCGCTGTTCGACAGCGCGCTCGCCGAGGCGGGCGACGATGACGGCCTTCGCGCCGAGGCCGAGCAGGCGCTGGCGTTCACCGCGATGCTGGGCGGCGACATCCCCACCGCGCTGGCGCGTGCTCGCTCCTCCCTGAGGCTCGCCGAGCGGGCCGGCGAGCCGCGAATCCTGTCCCTGGCGCTGTGTCGCGTCGGCCTCACCCAGTTCCTCGGCGGCCACGGACTCGACCGGCCGCTGTTCGAGCGCGCCCTCGAGCTGGAGACGGATCACCTCGACGAGGTCCCGGTCGAGTGGCTGCCGAGCTACGCGTTCGCCTGGAGCTGCCTGATGGCGGACGATCTCCCGGCGGCGCGCGCGCTCTACGAGCAGCTCGCCCGGACGGCCGAGGAGCGCGGCGACGAGCGCTTCACCGCGAGCGTCCTGTTCGCGACGAGCGAGCTCGAGACGCGGGCGGGCAATTGGGGCGCCGCCGTGCGGCTCGCGGCGGAGGCCGTGGAGCGGAGCAGGCAGTCGGGCCTCGGGACGATCCACGCTTGGGCGCTGTGCGCGAAGGCGCTCGTCGCGGCCCATCTCGGACAGGT
>DASTWP010000053.1:0-6413 GCA_035765835.1 Solirubrobacteraceae bacterium | reverse complement strand
CTGCCGCGGTCGAGGAGGTCGTGGTGCAGCACCCAGCCTGGGTAGTCATCGTCCTCAAACGCGACCTGCACCTCTCAGACGACGAGATCGACGCTCTGTCCCGGGAAGACGCCGAAGCGCGCGTAAAGAGTTTCTGGGCCGGCAACCCAGCAAGCGGCACCTGACCGTGGCGGCTGCTGCTGCCGCTCTGGCGCACCAGCGAGGTCTACATGGCGCTGTCGGACGCCCGCTCACGTTACGAGCGTGTCCATCACCACTGGCGCCAGCGCTATCGCGTCGGCGCCGACGACCACATGCTGCGCCCCAAGCGCCGCGGCATCGCCTGCCAACAGCTGCGCGCCAACGCCGCCCTGGTCATCGAATGGCTGCAGATCCTGCACCGCGAAGGCTGGCTCGCCAGCGCCCGCCTGGCCAAGCGTGAGCGCGACGCGATCAAGGCCCGCCACGTCGTCGCCGAGAACTGGCCGTCGGTCATCGCGCTGCTGCGCAACCGCCGGCGCCTGGGGCTCGACAAGCCCTACGGGCAGGCCGCCCGCAAGATCAACCCCGACGCGCCGCTGCGCCCACAGGGCAGAGACCCCGGCGGCGGCACCGAGCTGCCGTTCTAGGCAGCCAGCCAGCCACCTCACCAAGACCACTGCAGCGCCCGGAGAACAGCCCCTGGGCGCTTCCGCGTTAACCGGCCACCGGGGCTTGTACAGGGCTTGGCGAAACGACCCCTGAAACGGGTTCGGCCGCCCCGAGGAGCGGCCGAAAGCCCGATAGATAAGCCCTTTTCGCCTTAACCAAACAATAGGCGTAAGGGTCCCAGTGGAGACGGCGGGAATCGAACCCGCGTCCGCGATCGCGCAAGAGGTGGCTTCTACGAGCGTAGCCGGCGCTCTGGTCTCGCTCCGGGGTCGCCTCGCCGGCGGGGTTGCCCGGAGCCAGCCTCCTGAAGCTTTCCCCGGGTCGGCGGAGGCGGGCCTTCCCGGGTGAGCCGGCATTCTGATCCAGGCGATCCCCGCGGCCGGCAGGCGAGGGCCCAGACCTCACGGTTCTAGCTAGTTGCTAGACGGCGAGGGCGTACTCGTGAGAGTCCGCACGTATGGTTTTCCCGGGTGTTTTACGAGGCCTCCCGGGACCTCGGCTCGCGACCACCCCTGCGAACCGACCACGTCGAAGCCTGTCGTCCCCAGGGGTGTATGTCGGTGCACATTCTAGCCGCAGAAACAACCGCGGCCGGAGAACGAAAGCGACGCGACCCCGAGCTGCTCGGGGAACTCTCCACCGCGCCGTCGCACCCGTGAGGGGCGCCGTCGCGGGCTCTGAGTGGCGGGCCTCACACCCCATGGCCTCGCTCTCTGCAGCTCGGTGCCGCGTCTGGGACGAACGTACTCCTGTGCGACCGGCGGGGTCAAGGGGACTTGGACGAAGAATCCGCTTCCTCCGAGGAAATACGCTGCACGCATGACCGCATCCACGCTCGAAGCCGTCGCCTGGGATCTCGACCCGCTCGTCGACGGCGAGGGCGAGCAGGGCGTCGACCGCCTGCTCGCCGACGCCGCCGAGCGCGCCGCCGCGTTCGCGGAGCAGTACGCCGGAAACGTCGCGCGGCTCGACGGCCCCGGCCTCGCCCGCGCGATGCAGGAGCTCGGCGCGATCCTCGAGCTGATCGGAAGAGCGGACTCCTACGCGGGGCTGCGCTTCGCCACGAGCACGCAGGACCCCGCGGCCGGCGCGCTCCTGGCGCGCGCCCAGGAGAAGACGACCGCCGTCCAGACCCAGCTGCTGTTCTTCGACCTCGAGTGGGCCGTCGTCGACGACGCGCGGGCCGAGGAGCTGATCGCGAGCGACGGCCTGGAGAGCGTGCGCCACCACCTGCGCACCATCCGCCGCTACCGCCCGCACCTGCTCAGCGAGCCCGAGGAGAAGCTGATGAGCGAGAAGTCGCTCACCGGGCGCGACGCGTGGGCGCGGCTCTTCGCCGAGCACCTCGGCGCGGTGCAGGTCACGCTCCCCGACGAGGGCGCGCCGGTGGCGCTGGAGGTGGCGCTCAGCCGCCTGCAGCTGCCCGACCGCGACATGCGCCGGAGCGCGGCCGAAGCGGTCACGCAGGCGCTCGAGCCGGGCCTGCGCACGCGCGCGTTCATCCTCAACACGCTGCTGCAGGACAAGGCCGTCGACGACCGGCTGCGCAGCTACCCGACGTGGATCTCGAGCCGCAACCTCGCCAACGAGGCCTCCGACGAGTCCGTCCAGGCGCTCGTCGCTGCCGTGCGGGAGAGCTACGACCTGCCGCAGCGCTGGTACGCGCTCAAGGCCCGCCTGCTCGGCCTCGACCGCATCGCCGACTACGACCGCGCGGCCCCGGTCGCGGGCGAGGAGGCCACGATCGGCTGGGAGCAGGCGAGCGAGCTCGTGCTCGACACCTACAGCGCCTTCTCCCCCGTGCTCGGCGACGGCGCGAGGCGCTTCTTCGACGAGCGCTGGATCGACGCGCCCGTGCGCCCCGGCAAGCGCGGCGGCGCCTTCTGCGCCTACACCGTCCCGAGCGCGCACCCGTACGTGATGCTCAACTACACGAGCCGGCGGCGCGACGTGCTGACGCTCGCGCACGAGCTCGGCCACGGCCTGCACGCCTACCTCGCCCGCGAGCGCGGCATCTTCGAGCACGGCACGCCGCTGACCGTCTGCGAGACGGCCTCGGTGTTCGGCGAGGCGCTCGTCTTCGGCCGCCTGCTCGATGCAGCAGACGAGCCGCGCTCGCGCCTCGCGCTGCTGGCCGAGAACCTCGAGGCCTCGATCGCGACGGTCTTCCGGCAGATCGCGCTGAACCGCTTCGAGGACCTCGCGCACACCGCGCGCCGCGAGGAGGGCGAGCTCTCCGTCGAGCGCATCGGCGAGCTGTGGGCGCAGTCGCAGGCGGAGATGTTCGGCGACAGCGTCGAGCTCACCGACGGCTACCGCTCGTGGTGGTCCTACGTGCCGCACTTCGTCAACACGCCCGGTTACGTCTACGCGTACGCGTACGGGCAGCTGCTGGCGCTGTCGGTCTACCGCCGCTACCTCGAAGAGGGCGAGGCGTTCGTGCCGCGCTACCTCGAGCTGCTGAGCGCCGGCGGCTCGCGCTCGCCGGAGGACCTCGCCGCGATCGCGGGTCTCGACCTCGCCGACCCGGGCTTCTGGCGCTCGGGCCTGGAGCTCGTCCGCGACCAGCTCGAGGCCGCGGAGGCCGCGGCCGCGGAGCTCTAGAGGCGCGCCAGGAAGGCGCGCACGGCGGCGAGGTAGCGCTCGGGCTCCTCGACGTAGGTCATGTGCCCGCTGTGCTCGAGCACGACGAGCTCCGCGCCGGGGACGCCGGCCGCGATCGCCTCGTGGGCCTCGACGCCGCAGGCGCGGTCGTAGCGGCCGGCGAGCGCGAGCAGCGGGTGCGTGACGTCGCCGAGGCGATCCTCGACGTCGATGCCGCCGTAGGCGCCCTGCGCGGCGGCGCGCACGACCTCGGGCGCGTAGACCGCGTCCGCCATCGCCTCTTGCACCTGCGCGATGCGCGGGTCGCGCGGGTCGCGGAAGTGGAACGGGAGCTGGTCGAGCCAGAGCGCGCGGCACTCCTCCTGCGTCTGCACCGTCGCCTCGCGCTCCCACGAGGAGGCGACCTGCGCGCGCAGCTCCTCGGGCTCGAACGTCGCGAGGTGCTGCTCGACCGCCTCGAGGTATCGCGCCGCCGGCACGCCCGCGGAGACGATCGTGCCGGCGGGCCGCCCGGGGAAGTCGACGGCGTGCTGGAGCGCCACGAACGCCCCGTAGGAATGGCCGAGCACGGCGTAGCGATCGAGTCCCATCGCGGCGGCCAGCGCCTCCACGTCGCGCGCCTGCTGCGCAAGCGTCCAGGTCTCGGGCGGGGCCGGCTCGGAGCGGCCCTGCGCGCGCTGGTCGACGAGCAGGAGCCGCGCCACGTCGCCGAGCGGGTCGAGCCAGTGGCCGAACACCGTGTGGTCGAGGCCGGGCCCGCCGTGCAGGACGATCAGCGGCAGCGGTCCATCGCCGCGCCGCTCGACGTTGAGCTTCGTGGCGCCGATGTCGATGAGCACGGCGAGGAGACTGCCACACTGGGTTCCGAGCGATGAGCGAGCAGCCGACATCCACACCGCCGCCGGCCTGGCTGGCGCCGGTCGCGCCCGAGCCCCTGCCGGCACCGGCGCCCCCGACGCGCCATCCGCGCAGGCCGCTGGGCAGGCGCATCGGCGGCGCGATCGCCGGCCTCGGCGTGCTGCTCGCGAAGCTCGCCTCCTCGCTGAAGGCACTGCTGCTGCTCCTGCCGAAGCTGAAGCTGCTGACGACCTCGGGCTCGATGCTCGTCTCGGTCGCCGCCTACAGCCTGATCTGGGGCTGGCGCTTCGCGATCGGCTTCGTCGTCCTGCTGCTCGTGCACGAGATGGGGCACGTGATCCAGCTGCGCCGCGAGGGCATCCCCGCCAGCGCGCCGCTCTTCATCCCGTTCCTGGGAGCCGTCGTCGGCGCGAAGTCGCTCGGGAACGACGCCGTCGCCGAGGCGCGCGTCGGCCTCGCCGGCCCGGTGCTCGGGACGATCGGCGCGGCGGCCTGCATCCCGCTCTACCACCTGACCGGCAACGACCTCTTCCGGGCGCTGGCGTTCACCGGCTTCTTCCTGAACCTCTTCAACCTGCTGCCGGTGGTCCCGCTGGACGGCGGCCGCGCGATGGCCGCGATGGCGCCGTGGATGTGGTTCGCGGGCTTCCTCGGCATCGTCGCCCTCGCGATCGCGCGGCCCAACCCGATCATCCTCGTGATCGCGCTGTTCGCGGGGATGGAGCTGTGGCGGCGCTGGCAGGCCCGCCGCCGCGGCGACGAGGCGACGCTCGCCTACTACCGCGTGCCCCGCAAGGCCCGCTTCGCGGTCGCCGGCGTGTACCTGGGGCTGATCGTCGTGCTCGTGCTCGGGATGGACGCGACGCACCTCGTGCGCACGTTCGCCGACGCCTGAGCCGCCGCGACCGTTAGGGTCGGGGCGTGTCCGGCTCCACCCCGCTCTCCCGCCGCGACCTGATCCGCGCCGGCGCAGCCGGCGCTGCGCTGCTCGGCCTCGGGCCGCTCCCGAACGCCCGCGCCGCCCGCACGCGCCGCGCCGACGTCGTGATCGTCGGCGCCGGCTTCTCCGGCCTCGCGGCCGCCCGCGCGCTGCAGCACGCGGGCCGCTCGGTGCTGGTGCTCGAGGCGCGTGAGCGCGTCGGCGGGCGCACGCTGAACATGCCGATCGGCGGCGGCGACGTGATCGAGGTCGGCGGCGAGTTCGTGGGCCCGACGCAGGACCGCATCAAGGCGCTGGCGAAGGCGATGGGCGTCAGGACCTACCCGACCTACAACAGCGGCAACAGCCAGCTGCTGCTCCAGGGCAGGATCGACAGCTACCCGGCAAACCCGGGCATCCCGAACGACCCCGACGTGCTGAAGGACCTGCCGGCGCTGCTGAAGATCGACGCGCTCGCGAAGCAGGTGCCCGTGCAGGCGCCGTGGCGCGCGAAGCACGCGCGCGCGTGGGACCGCCAGACGCTCGCCGACTTCCGCGGCTCCGAGCTCAGCACCGAGAACGGGCGGCGCCTCTTCGACATCATCGTGCGCTCGGTGTGGGGCAAGGAGGCGAGCGAGCTGTCGCTGCTCTACGCGCTCGCGTACATCGCCGCGGCCGGCGACTCCAAGAACCCCGGCAGCGTCCTGCGCCTCGCGACGACAGCGGGCGGCGCGCAGGAGGAGCGCTTCCGCGGCGGCTCGCAGCTGATCGCTCAGCGCGTGGCGCAGCACCTGGGGAAGCGCGTGCTGCTCGGCCGCCCGGTCGAGCGCATCGTCCAGCACCCCGGCGGCGTGCGCGTGATCGCGCGCGGCGTGACCGTCGAGGCGCGGCAGGCCATCGTCGCCGTCCCGCCGGCCCTCGCCGAGCGCATCCGCTTCTCCCCCGGCCTGCCCGCGGGCAAGCGCGCGCTGCTGCACGCGATGCGCCCGGGGCCGTACGTGAAGGTGCAGGCGATCTACGACCGCCCGTTCTGGCGCGACGCGGGCCTCACCGCGCAGGTCCAGAGCGACGTGGGACCTGCCGCCTCGACCTTCGACAACTCGCCGCCCGACGCGAGCCGTGGCGTGATCCTCGGCTTCGTCGGGGCCGCGCCAGCGGTGCCGTGGAAGCAGCTCGATCCCGCCGCGCGCCGCGCGGCCTTCCTCGAGGAGCTCGCGACGTTCCTCGGCGACGCCGCACGCAGCCCGGTGGACTACGTCGAGATGGACTGGGGCAAGGAGGCCTGGACGCGCGGCTGCCCGGTCGGCTCGCTGCCGCCGGGCGTGCTCGCAAAGCACGGCCCTGCGCTGCGGGCGCCGACCGGACGCATCCACTGGGCGGGCACGGAGACGAGCGACTACTG
>DASTWP010000052.1:0-2914 GCA_035765835.1 Solirubrobacteraceae bacterium | reverse complement strand
CCCCGGCGTGAGCGCCATGGCGGGTTTTTGTGCGCTGCGGTAGGCTTCGGGATTCCCGTTCCCGCCGCCGCCGCCGTGTCCACCGAGCCCGCCAGTCCCCACGCCTCCACCCCTGAAACCGCGGGCTACGATCCCGCCGCGGTGGAGGCCGCCGCCCAGGGCTACTGGCGCCGGACCCGGGCGTACGAGGTCGTGGAAGACCCGTCGCGGCCGAAGTTCTATTGCCTGTCGATGCTGCCGTACCCGTCGGGGGCGCTGCACGTCGGGCACGTGCGCAACTACACCATCGGCGACGTCATCAGCCGCTTCCAGCGCATGACCGGAAAGAACGTGCTGCAGCCGATGGGCTGGGACGCGTTCGGCCTGCCCGCCGAGAACGCGGCGATCAAGCACGCCACCGCCCCGGCGAAGTGGACCTACGCCAACATCGAGCACATGCGCGCGCAGCTGCAGGCGATGGGCTACGCGATCGACTGGACGCGCGAGTTCGCGACCTGCAGCCCGGACTACTACGTGCACGAGCAGCGCATGTTCGTGCGACTGATGAAGCAGGGGCTCGCGTACCGCCGCAACTCGGTCGTGAACTGGGATCCGGTCGACCAGACCGTGCTCGCCAACGAGCAGGTGGTCGACGGCCGCGGCTGGCGCACCGGCGCGATCGTCGAGAAGCGCGAGATCCCGCAGTGGTTCCTGAAGATCACGGATTACGCGCAGGAGCTGCTCGACGGCCTGGACACGCTCGACGGCTGGCCCGAGCCGGTCAAGACCATGCAGCGCAACTGGATCGGGCGCAGCGAGGGCCTGGAGATCGGCTTCGCCGTCGCCGACGCGCACTTCAACCCCACCGGCGAACGCCTGACGGTGTTCACGACGCGTCCCGACACGCTGATGGGCGCGACCTTCGTCAGCATCGCCGGCGAGCATCCGCTCGCGCTGCGCGCCGCGCAGGGCAATCCGGCGCTCGCGGCGTTCATCGACGAACTGCGCCAGGGCGGCGTCTCCGAAGCCGAGCTGGAGACGCAGGAAAAGCGCGGCATGGACACCGGCGTGCGCGTGCTGCACCCGGTCACTGGCGACGCGATGCCGGTCTACGTCGCCAACTTCGTGCTGATGGGCTACGGCACCGGCGCGGTGATGGCGGTGCCGGGCCACGACCAGCGCGACTGGGAATTCGCCCAGGCCTACCAGTTGCCGATCCGCATGGTGGTGGTGCCGGGCGAAGTGCGCGACGCGCTCGCCGAACTCGCCCGCCACGTCGGCTCGCACGAGGACGCGATGGCCGCCGCCCTGGGCGAGTCCGACGCGATCGACGCCTACGACGCGGCCGCCGCCGTGCAGGTGGTGCGCGAGTACCAGCGCCGCATCGACGAGGAAGCGGCGTACACCGGCCGCGGCTGGCTGGTGAACTCCGGCGAGTTCGACGGCCTCGACTTCGATGCGGCTTTCGATGCGATCGCCAGGCGCGTGGAAAGCGCCGGCAACGGCCAGCGCAAGGTCAACTTCCGCCTGCGCGACTGGGGCGTGAGCCGCCAGCGCTACTGGGGCTGCCCGATCCCGGTCGTGTACTGCGCGAAGTGCGGCGCGGTGCCGGTGCCGGAAGACCAGCTGCCGGTCGTGCTGCCGGAAGACGTCGAATTCTCCGGGGTGAAGTCGCCGATCAAGGCCGACCCGGAGTGGCGCAGGACGACGTGTCCGAAGTGCGGCGGCGCCGCCGAGCGCGAGACCGACACCTTCGACACCTTCATGGAGTCGAGCTGGTACTACGCGCGCTACACCTCGCCGGGCGCATCGACGCAGGTCGACAAGCGCGCGGACTACTGGCTGCCCGTCGACCAGTACATCGGCGGCATCGAGCACGCGATCCTGCACCTGCTGTACTTCCGCTTCTACCACAAGCTCATGCGCGACGAAGGCCTGGTGAAGAGCGACGAGCCGGCGACGCGCCTGCTCACGCAGGGCATGGTCGTGGCCGAGACCTATTACCGCGAAGGCGAGGGCGGCCGGCGCGAATGGATCAATCCCGCCGACGTCGAGATGCGCCGCGATGCGCATGGCCACGTCACCGGCGCCGTGCTGAAGGCCGACGGGCTGCCGGTGGGCATCGGCGGCATCGAGAAGATGTCGAAGTCCAAGAACAACGGCGTCGACCCGCAGGCGATGGTCGCGCGCTACGGCGCCGACACGGTGCGGCTGTTCTCGATGTTCGCCGCGCCGCCGGAGCAGTCGCTGGAGTGGAGCGAGGCCGGCGTCGAAGGCATGGCGCGCTTCCTGCGCCGGTTCTGGCGCGAAGTCACGGCGCACGCGGCGCAGCCCGACCACCCGGTGGTCGACCCGGCCTCGCTCGATGCCGCGCAGAAGACGCTGCGTCGCCAGCTGCACGAAACGATCCAGAAGGTCGGCGACGACTACGGCCGCCGCCACAGCTTCAACACCGCGATCGCCGCGCTGATGGAACTGCTCAACCACGTCTCGCGCTTCGGTGACATGTCCGGGCAGGGCCGCGCGGTGCGCCACGAGGCGCTCGAGGCGATGGTGCTGCTGCTCAATCCGGTCACGCCGCACGTGTCGCACGCGCTGTGGCAGGTGCTGGGCCACCCGGAGACGGTGCTCGAGGACGTGCCGTTCCCGCGCGCCGATCCGGCCGCGCTGGCGCGCGACAGCGTCACCATCGCGGTGCAGGTCAACGGCAAGCTGCGCGGCACGATCGAGGCGGCGCCGGGCGCGCCGCGCGAGGCGGTCGAGGCGGCGGCGCTGGCCGAGCCGGGCGTGGCCCGCTTCCTGGAAGGGCAGGCGGTGCGCAAGGTGATCGTCGTGCCCGGCAAGATCGTCAACATCGTCGCTGGTTGAAATCGTCGCCGGTCGAAGCGCGCCGGCTCCATCGCTTGCCACGCCCGCGGGCCCTCGTCCAGACTGC
>DASTWP010000051.1:0-3387 GCA_035765835.1 Solirubrobacteraceae bacterium | reverse complement strand
CCCGCCTCCGCGTCGGCGCCGCTGCACCACGAGCACACGCTCGTGTACATGCTGGCGATCCCGGTGCTCGTGCCGGCCGCGCTGGCCGCCTACGCCGTCGTCGGCGAGCGCATCCAGGGCACGCTCGAACCGGTGCTGTCCACCCCGGTGCGCCGCGAGGAGCTGCTCCTGGGCAAGGCGCTGGCGGCTTTCCTGCCTTCCGTCGCCGTCGCCTACGCCGTCTTCGCGCTCTACGTCGCCGCCGTGGAGATCTTCGCGCAGCATGCCGTCGCCACGGCGGTGATCCGCGGGCCGGACCTGCTTGCGCAGCTTGTGTTCACCCCGCTGCTCGCGACGTGGTCGATCTGGGTCGGGATCGCCGTGTCGGCCAGGTCGAGCGACCCGCGGACCGCGGGACAGCTGGCCATCCTCGCGAGCGTGCCGACGGTCGCCGTGACCACCCTCGTCGCGTTCGACGTGATCCCGCCGACGCTGCGGGCCGCGCTCGCGTTCGGGGTGGCGCTGCTGGTGCTGATCCGTCTGGGCGGCCGCGTGGCGGCCGCGCTCTTCGATCGCGAGCGGCTGATCACCGGCACCCGCTGAAAACGGGCGCCGGCGAGCCGCTACGCCAGCCAGGCGGTGATGTGCTCGGCGACCTGCGGGTGGTTCAGCAGCGCGAAGTGGCCCGCGCCGCCGATGCGCTCGACCTGCTCCGGATCGGGGCCGCACGCGCTCGACTCGCGCACGAGCCAGTCCCCGACGATGCGGCCGACCGGGTGGCGCGGGTCGCGGGTGAGCGTCGCGGCGACGAAGCGATACCGCGGCCCGTCGGGGTAGGGGTAGTCGTCGTCGGAGAGGCCGCGCTGGAGGTCGCGAACGCCGGCGCTGCGGCGGCCCAGGAACGAGCCCATGCCCTCGGTCTCCGGCAGCGCGCGCAGGGCGCGTTCCGCGGCGGCGACGCCGACCGCCACCGGCGAGCCGTGGTGTGGCGCGCCGAGCGAGACGACGTCCTCGGTGAGCGCGAACCACGACGCGCCGCGCTCGCATGCCTCGTGGCAGGCGCAGCGCGCGACGAGCCCGCCCATCGAGTGCCCGACGAGCGCGATGCGCTCGACCGGCACCGGCCAGCCGGCGACGAGCTCCTCGAGCAGCGCGTCGAGGTCGCGGCCGTTGGCGCCGATCGCGCGGCCGCTGTTGTAACGGACGTACAGCGCGCTCCAGCCGTGCTCGCGCGCGAGCGCGCGGCCGTAGGCCTCGCGGCCGCCGATGCGCCACGAGCGCTCGGTCTCGAAGAGCCCGTGCAGGAAGACGGCGATCCGTGGGGTCGGCGGGTCGGGCACGTCGCGGGCGCGGACCGCCATCGGCTCCGCGACCGGATTGCCCTCGCGCTCCAGCAGGTCGCCGACGAGCCCGTTGACGATCCCGATCAGCGCGGCGCCGCGCGGCGCCTCGGGCAGCCCCTCGAAGCGGCGCGCGAGCGCCGGCTCGGCGAGCTGCCCGCCCGCGGCGATCGCCCCGCTCAGGCCGCGGTAGACCGCGCTCGAGATGCCGTCGTGCAGCACCCGCGCGGGGCGCGCGCACGCGCCGCTGCCGGCGAACGCCCGCCGCGCGATCGCACGATGCAGCCCGTGGATCCCACTCGGCATCCTCGCGAGCTCCTCGGCGCCGAGGCGGAAGAGCGCCTGCGTCTGCGTGTCGGCCGCCATGGCGGTGAAAGTACCCGCGCCGGCGGCGGAAGTGACGTCGGGCGAGGATCGGAAACCGGCCTGCGGCGATAGTGTCCGCCTGCATGGACGTGATGGCACTCGCAGACCGCTCGTGGCCGCTGCTGCGGCGGCTGATGGGCGGGCACGCGCAGATCTACCGCGCGACGAACGGCGCGATCGGCCACCGCTTCCCCGGCGCGCCGCCGATGCTGCTGCTCGACCACGTCGGCGCGCGCAGCGGCGTGCGGCGGACGACGCCGCTCGTGTACGTGCGCGACGGCGACGACGTCGTGATCGTGGCGTCGAAGGGCGGGCACCCGAAGCACCCCGCGTGGTTCCACAACCTGCGCGCGAATCCCGAGACGACCGTGCAGATCGGCAGCGAGCGCCGCCCGGTGCGCGCACGGGTCGCCTCGCCCGAGGAGCGCGAGCGGCTGTGGCCGATGGCCGTGAGGACGTACTCCGGCTATCGCGGCTACCAGCAGCGCACGCAGCGGGAGATCCCGCTCGTGGTCCTCGAGCGCCGCTGATCTCGGGTCCGGACCCCATGCGGACGCGCCGCGCGCGCGCCGATGGGTCCGCATGGAACCGATCGCTCGCCGGGAGACCGGCACCACCGTGGCGCGCGTCGTCGGCGCGCTCGCAATCGCGGCCGGCCTCGCGCTGCTCGCCGCGCTGGCCAAGACCATGCTGTCGCCGGCATCGCGGCGGGACGCGCCGCCTGAGCCGGTCGTAGTCGAGCCGGAGCCCGCGGCCGTCGTCGTCGAGCCGCAGCCCGAGCCGGTCGCTGTCGAGCCGCAGCCCGAGCCTTTCGCCATCGAGCCGGAGCCCGAGCCTTTCGCCATCGAGCCGATCGCGGTCGAGCCCGAGCCCGCCGAGTCCGAGCCGGCCGCGCCCTACGTGTGGACCCGGCCCGGCGCCTCGCTCCCGCTCCACCACTGGAACCCACGCGAGGCGGCCTGACCTACTCGACCAGCGGCGGCTCGCGCAGGTTGCGGTTGATCTGCTCGGAGAGCGCGCGCGCCGCCGCCGCCCGGGCCGCCTGGTCGACCGCGTCGCCCTCGCGGCCCGCGAGCGCGGCGTCGTAGGCGTCGCTCGCCACCCGCCAGCGCTCGTGCTCGCGCGCGGTGTCGAGCGCAGCCGCGCGGCGCAGCTCCTCCGCACGCTCGACCACGCGCGCGCTCGGCTCGTCGGGGCCGTGCGTCTCGGCGTGCTCCACGGAGCGCGCGAACGTGAACGTCCGCTCGCCGGCCCGCAGCGGCCGGTGGTGCACGCGCTCGATCCGGATCGAGCCATCCTCCTGCGCGCTCGTCGCGACCGACCAGCGGCTGTGCGGCTCGATGCCGTCGATCCATCCCGCACGGCGCGATCGCCAGCCGCTGTTCGCGCGCTCCTCGGTGCCGTTCGCGATCGCCTCCGCGACGTGCACCCAGCCCCAGTGCGTCGTCACGAGCACGCCGCCGACCACGATCATCGCGAGCGTCGCCGCGCCGAGGCCGTCGGCGATCGCGAGCACGATCCCGGCAAGGGCGAGCAGCGCGCCGCCGACGAGCGAGACGCCGGTCAGCGTCGCACCGATCGCCACGATCGCCCCCCGTCGCCGGCTGCGCACGGGCAGCTCGGCGAAGCGCTCGGACTCCGGCAGCGACGCCGCGTCCGAGCCCAGCAGGCGCTCGTCCGCGCGCAGGCCGACGAGCTCCGC
>DASTWP010000050.1:0-4985 GCA_035765835.1 Solirubrobacteraceae bacterium | reverse complement strand
GGTGTCCTCGTCGGCCTCGCCGCCGGAGCGAAGCCGTGGGCGATCGTCGCCGTCGCCCCGGTCCTGATCGGCCTGCCGCACGGGCGCCTGCGCGCCGCCGCCGGCGCGCTCGCCTCCGCAGCGCTCGTCGGCGCGCCCGTGATCCTCGGCGCCGCGCCGGGCACCGTCTCCTCCGCCCCCACCGGCCTGCTCTTCAAGCCGTTCCAGCTCGGATGGCTGCTCGGCCACCACGTCCCGCTGACGCCGGAGTTCCCGCTCGCCGGCAGCCGCCGACCGCCGCAGTGGCTCGCGAACGCGGCGCACCCCGCGATCGTCCTGGTCACGCTGGCGATGAGCCTCGCCTGGTGGCGCCTCACCGCCGGTAGGCCGGAGCGCCGCGACGTCCTGCTGATGCTCGCGCTCGTCCTGCTCGTGCGCTGCATGCTCGACCCGTGGAACATCCCCTACTACGAGCTGCCGTTCGCCCTCGCGCTCGTCACATGGGAGGTCCACGCGCGCCGCGGCCTGGTCCCGTGGGTCTCGCTCGCCGCCGTCGTGTGCGCGTGGACGAGCATGACGATCCTGCCCTCGCACGTCTCGCCGGACGCGCTCAACCTCGCCTACCTGGCCTGGAGCGTCCCCCTCGCCGGCGCGCTCGCTCTACGGCTCGTCGACGCACGGGCGCTCGCGCGGCTGACGCGCCCGCTCGCCGCCCTCGCGGAGCGTCACCTGCCGACGCTCACCGCGGGACGGACCGCGTGACCTCGACCGTCTGCTGGAACGTCGGGCGGTTCTGGAACGGGAACGGCGGCATGCCGATGCCGCTGGCGATCGTCGAGCGGTTCATGTCGAAGCAGCTCGCCTGCGCGTCGTCCTTGCACTCCGGCGCCTGCCCGTAGAGCTGCGCCCGGGTGACGCCGAGCGCCGCCTTCAGCGACGCGCGCAGCGCCTGCCGGCAGCGTGAGCGCGAGCCGTTCCCGCAGTAGGTGCGCGAGTACGGGCCCTTCACGGTGCGGCGGTCGAGGAGGTCGCGCAGGTCCTTGGACATGTAGCCCCACCAGCCGCCGAAGAACGCGGGCGCGCTGGCGGTCGCGGTCTCGGTCGTGCCGTCGTCGACGGGCAGCATGTCCTCGATGCGGGACATCGCGACGGTGCCCAGCGCCGGGCCGAACTCCGCGCGCACCAGCCGCGGCCACCACGCGTCCATCAGCGTGACGGCGTCGTCGTCGTCATAGCGGCCGTCCTTGTTGAGGTCGCGGCGGTGCCCGCCGCTCGCCTTCCAGCGGTTCAGCAGCGCGATCGCGTTCTTCAGCGCCGGGTCGCTCGGGTGCCCCATCGCGCGCTCGACCCACTTCAGGACGAAGACGCGGATGTCCTGCGTGGCGCCCTCCTCCATCGCGCTGACGAGCTGCTCGAGCGTCATCTTGCGTCCGCCCTTCAGGTCGCGGCGGACGTTCTGCACGAGCATCTTCTGGCGCTGGATCGGCCCGTAGGCCCACTGGTCGTCGGCCGCCGCCCAGCCGGGCGCCTGCTTGTTGTTCCAGGAGACGGTGTAGGGCTGGTCGACGACGTGCGGCAGCGCGTCGAGCGGCACCTGCGCCTCGGTGTGCGTCGCCGGGTCGTAGGCCTGCCAGTCGTACTGGCCGGTGCCGAGGATCGGGAAGTCGGGCGAGGTGCCCTTCGCGCGCTCGGGCAGCCAGCCGGACATCTGGTAGGCGGTGTGCTGCGAGTCCAGGTAGCCCCAGTTGAAGAGGAAGTTGATCCCGCCGACCGCGCGGCGGAAGGAGTCCGGCCCGGTGACGAAGTGGGGGTCGTTGAGCTCGAAGAACCCGATCGCGCTGTCGGCCTCGTGGAAGTAGGTCGTGCGCGCGCTGACGAACGCGACCTTCTGCCCGTGCACCGTGCCGCGTGCGTAGACGATGCCGTGCACGGTGCGCCACGCCGTCAGCGTCTCGGAGCCCGAGGGCGTCATGTCGTCGGCGTTCGGGGTCCAGCTGTTGGTGCGGTCGAGCCGCTCCATCGGCAGGCACTGGCCCTTGTAGAGGTAGTGGAAGTCGTCCTGGCAGAGCACCTCGGCGAACGTGTCGATGTTGTCGGAGGTCGACGTCGTGGCGCTCCACGCGTAGTCGCGACCGTGGCCGAGCTGCACCATCAGGTTCACGCCCGGGAACGTCGCGCCGCGGGCGTCGAAGCTCGGGCCGTGGAGGTCCTCCTCCATCAGGATCTGCGGGACGTAGTAGCCGACCTGAGGGCCGAGCACGCCGATCGGGTGCCCGTTCGCGGAGCGGCTCGCCGCGATCAGCAGCCAGTTCGACGCGTGCGGCGGCGCCGCCGCGTCCTTGAGCAGCTGTGCGCCGAAGGAGGCGCTGTCGGCCGCGCTCGCCGCCGCGCTCACGGGCGGGGCGACCGGGGCGTCCTTCACCGAGCCGGGATCGGGCAGCGCGAGGCCGCGCTTGGCGAACGCCGAGGTCGTCTCGTACGGGAAGCGCTTCCCGAGCACGGTGACGTCGGCCTCCGGGTCGTTCGCCGAGCGGAAGTCGCTCCAGGCGCGCCGGCCACGGCGCGTGCCGAAGCGCTGCACGAGCGCCTCGAGCGCCTGCGCGGACTTGACCTCGGCGCCGCCGCCCTTGCCGAAGATGCCGCCGATCAGCGACGCCGTGGCGATCACGTCGGTGCCCGTCCAGTCCTGCGGGAGCTTGCCGATCGCCGCGTACTCGGCGGGCAGCTTCGTCGGGTCCAGCCGCGCCTGCGCGATGTACGCGTTGATGCCCGCGACGTAGGCCGTGAGCATGTCGACGAGGTGCTGCCCCTGCGCGCCGTAGAGCTTCGGCGCGTCGTCGATCTGCGACTGCAGGTCCGCCTCCGTGTAGGGCGCGATCGCCCACTGCGTGCGATCCATCTCGCGGTTGCCGGCCGAGCCGCCGATGAACGAGCTGAGCTCGGCGCGGCCGGTGTGGCGCAGCACGTCCATCAGGAACAGGCGGTCCTCGGCGGCCGCGTAGCCTGCGCCGAACTCGACCTCCTCGTCGGTGTCGCCATAGATGTGCGGGACGCCGTAGGCCTTGTCGCGCACGATCGTCACGCCCGGCTCGGGAGACTCGGTCGAGGCGACCTGGCCGTCCGGCACACCGAAGGTCGCGTCCTTGAAGTAGTCGCCGATCTGGTCGTGCGTGAGGGTCGGCGAGGCGTAGAGCAGGTTCTCGTAGAGCGGCTGCTGGTCGTCCCAATGCGCCGGCCGCGCGCCGGTCGCCTCGAACTGCGCGAGCTGGATCGCGTTGTCCGTCCCCGCCTCGCCGGGCGGCAGCACGTTGCGGAAGCCGCCGGCGTCGTTGGTGCCGTACGGCTGCACTGCGGCCTGCGCGGCGGGCGGCGCGAGCAGCGCGGCGGCGGCGATGAGCGTTGCGAGAAGTCCCCTGCGCATAGGGCCGGCAACGTACCGCTTTCCGGTGCGGCGGGCGCCGTTGAGCCCCGCCGCAGCGCCTACGCGCCGGCCTTGGTGCGCCGCCCGGCCTACCCGCGCCCCCTCCCCCTACGCGACGACCCGCAGCTCCTTCGGCAGCCCGCTCACGACCTCCGCCCCGTCCTCGGTGACGATCACGAGGTCCTCGATCCGCACGCCGACCGCGCCCGGCACGTAGACGCCGGGCTCGACGGTGACGACCATCCCCGGCTCGAGCCGGTCCTCGCTCTGCTTCGACAGGCGCGGGCCCTCGTGGATCTCGAGCCCGACGCCGTGCCCGAGGCCGTGGCCGAAGTGCTCGGCGTGGCCGGCGGCGTCGATGATGCTGCGCGCGACCGCGTCGACCTCGCGGCCCGTCCGCCCGGGCCGCACCGCGGCGAGCGCCTCCTCCTGCGCGCGCAGGACCACCTCGTAGACCTCGCGATCGCGCGGGTCGGGCTCCCCGGTGGCGAACGTGCGCGTGCCGTCCGAGGCGTATCCGTCGAGGAACGCCCCCCAGTCGATGACGACCAGCGTGCCGGCGGGGATCTCCACGTCGCGCGGCTCGGCGTGCGGCAGCGCGCCATGCGCGCCGGCCGCCACGATCGGCGGGAACGAGACGGCCTGCGCGCCCATGCGCCGCATCGTCATCTCGAGGTCGAGCGCGACGGCGTGCTCGGTACGGCCGGCCAGTCCGCGGGCGAGCACCTCCTCGAGCGCCGCGTCCGCAAGGCGCGACGCCGCGCGGATCCGCTCCTGCTCCTCAGCGTCCTTCACCGCGCGCAGCCCGTCGACGAGGCCGGCGGCCGCGACGAGCTCGACGCTCTCGCCCGCCAGCTCGCGCAGGCGGGCGTGATCGCGCACGCTCATGCGCGCGTCGTCGAAGCCGACCTTGTACGGCCCCTCCTGCGGCAGGCCCTTGGCGACCTGCGCGAGCAGGTCGGGCGCGATCTCGCGCTCCCACGAGTCGTCCACCTGCTCCGCGGACTGCGTGAGGTAGCGGAAGTCGGTCACGAAGCGCCGCACTCCCGGCCCGGCGAGCACCATCGCGCTCGAGCCGGTGAAGCCGGTCAGCCAGCGCACGTGGACGAGCGCGTTGACGAGCAGCGCGTCGAGCTCACGGCCGGCGACCAGCTCGTCCACCCGCTCGGCGCGCGTGCTCATCGCTCCAGCTCCTGCTTGAGCCGCTCGAGCGCGTCGCGGTACCCGTCCGGGCCGCGGCCGCTCACCGTCGCGACGCACAGGTCGCGCACCACCGACGCGCGCCGCCAGTCCTCGCGCGCCTGCACGTCGGACAGGTGCACCTCGACCGCCGGCAGGGCCGCGATCTCGAGCGCGTCGTGGATCGCCCATGCGTAGTGCGTCCACGCGCCGGGGTTCAGCACGATCGCGTCGGCCATGCCCTCGAGCCGGTGCAGGTGCTCGACGAACTCGCCCTCGCTGTTGGTGCGGAAGAACTTCGCGTGCAGCCCGAGCTCCCCGGCAAAGGCCGCGATGCGGTCCTCGAGCTCGTCCAGCGTCAGGCCGCCGTAGAGCGACGGGTCGCGACGACCGAGCTGGTCGAGGT
>DASTWP010000049.1:0-5565 GCA_035765835.1 Solirubrobacteraceae bacterium | reverse complement strand
CCGCGCCGGCGAGGCGCTCGTGGCCTGGGAGGACCGTGACGGCGTGCATGTAGCGGCGCGTGCGAGCGGCCGGGCGCCGTGGCGGGCGCGGCTCGCGGCGCCGTCCACCGGCTCGCCGATCGGCGGCGTTACGGCGGCGCGAGACGCTCGCGGCGGCTGGGTCGTGGCGGAGCGCCAGTTCCCGGCGAACGGATCGGGGATGCAGGACCGCGTCCGGACGCTCGTCCTTGCCGGCGACGGCAGGCCCGCCCTTCGCGCCCAGGACCTCGGGCCGGGCGACTTCGGCATCGACGCGCGGCCGGTCAGCGCGCTGGCCCCCGGCGACGTGGGCGGCGCGACCCTCGTCTTCGAGACCGAGGGTGCTCCGCGGACGATCGAGATCTCGGCCGATTCACACGCGGGTCACTTCGTGCCCCCGCTCGCGCTGCCGTCCCCACGCCCGCTCGCCGATCCGTGGCTCGCGTCCGTGCCGGGAGGCCCGACGTTCGTGGCGGCGACCCAGATAATCCGCTGCGGTGACGTGGTGTGCTTCGGCGCTCCCGCGGTCTGGGCGATCATGAACGGGATCACGCCCGTGCGCCTGGGCGGTCCGCTCCTCCACCATCCGGGCCGCGCCTTCGGCCCGAGCGTCGCGCCGATCGGCGTCAGCGATGCCGCGCTGGTCTTCCAGTTGAAGACGGCCGCGCAGGCGTTCTCGGTGCTCGCGCCGGTGCGCGCCGCCGTGATCCAGGGGGACCAGATCGTCGGCGGGCTCCAGACACTCACTAGCCGGCCCGCCTCCGAACCGGTGGTGCTGCCATTGGGCGAGGGCCGGGCGCTCGCGATGTGGTCGGACGCGCGTGGCCTCGGGGCCGCGCTCGCCGGCCCCAACGGGCATTTCTACGCTGTGCGGGCGCCGGTGGGGCCAGGGCCCGCCCCGTACCACTCCAACCCGACCAACAGGGACGCCCGAACGTCGGGCGATTGGGTCGCGGCGACGTGGCAGCAGGGTAGGCGCGTGCGGGTGAGCGTGCGGCGCTTCCCGCCGGGCGCGAACGCGCTGAAGGCCGGCAGCGGCGGCGTGTAGCGTCCGCGGGCGATGGCGATCGACATCGGCGCCGCCGCACGCGAGGCCGCGACGGTCCGGGCGGGCGCGCACGAGCTGGCGCGAGTGGCCGCGGCGCTGGGCGCGGCGTTCGAAGCGGACCCTGCCGCGTCGTGGGTGATCCCCGACGACGCGCGGCGGCGCGAGCTGCTGGAGCGCGCGTTCCTGGTCTCGCTGCGCAAGACGTGGTTCGCGCAGGACGAGTGCTGGACGACGGGCGCCATCGCCGGCGCGGCGGTCTGGGAGCTGCCCGGGCAGTGGAAGCTCGGCGCGATCGGCCAGCTGCGGATCCTGCCCGCGATCGCCCGCGCCTACGGGCGCTGGCTCCCGCGGCTGAGCCGCGCGGTCAGCGCGATGGAGCGCGACCATCCGCAGGCGCCGCACTTCTACCTGCCGTTCGTCGGCGTCGTGCCCGGCTGGCAGGGGCGAGGCCTCGGCGCGGCGCTGCTGGGGCCCGTCCTCGATCGCTGCGACCGCGAGCGGACGGCCGCGTATCTCGAGGCCTCGACGCCGCGCAACCTCGCCCTCTACGAGCGCCTTGGCTTCGCGGTGACGAGCGAGTTCCGGCTCGGCAAGGGCTCGCCGCCGCTGTGGCGGATGTGGCGCGAGCCGAGCCGCTAGAGCACGAGCCGCAGCAGCAGCACGAGGAAGCCGATGAAGCAGAGCGCGGCGATCGATCCGAGGATGCGGATCGCCCAGATGTCGTAGTGCGTCACGCGCGGCGTGGCCGCGCGCTCGGTGCGGTGCAGCTCTGGCGCGACCGCGCGCGCCGCGGGGATCGCGCGCACGCCGATCGGCCGGTCAGGGTCCGCGTGCTGCGGCGGCTCGCGCTCGTCCGCCGGCGGCGGGGCGGCGCCGTCGGCGGCCAGGCGACGCTGGAGCGCGCGGTGGGCGAGCAGCGTCTCCTCGCGCTGGGCGCGCATCTCCTCGCGCTGCGCGATCGCCTCCTCGCGGGCGGCCTCTGCCTCCTTGCGCTGCGCGATCTGATCCTCGAGCTGCGCCTCCATGCGGGTGCGGGCGCGGACCGCGGCGTCGCGATCCTTGGCGGCCTCGTCGCGCTGCGCCAGCGCCTGGTCGCGCTCGCGCTCGCTGATGGTGCGTGCGTGGCGCGCCTCGTCGCGGGCGGCCTCGGCGGCCTCCGCGCGGCGGCGCGCATCGGCGAGCTCGTCGCGCAGCGGGTCGGGCGCGGGGGCCTCGACCGCCGCCGGCTCCGGCTGCGGGGCGGCGTGCGCCTTCTTCGACGGCGCGGCCGCGCGCGCGGCCGGCCGCTGGGCCGCCTGCGGCTCAGCCCCCGGCGCCAACGGCACGGTGAGGCTCGGCGCGACCGCGATCGAGGCGTCGGCCGGGTCGGGCGCGGCGTCGTCCCACGGGAACGCGGCGATCCATGGGACCTCGTCGCTCGGCGTCCACGGCTTGTGGTCGAGCGTCGCGAGCACCTCACGGTCGCCGACGATCAGCGTCGGGCGCATGAACCGCATGCCGCGCACGCCGCTCCAGAAGCCGCTGACGATCAGGCGGCCGGAGCCGGCCTCGATCCGGTCCACGTCGAACCGCACGTCGCCGCACCATATTGAAGTGCACCGGCGGCCGGTACGCTCGTCGCATGTGCCGCAACATCCGCACCCTGTACAACTTCGAGCCCGCCGCGACCGGCGAGGAGGTTCGCGCCGCCGCGCTCCAGTACGTGCGCAAGATCAGCGGGTTCACGAAGCCGTCGAAGGCCAACGAGGAGGCGTTCGAGCGCGCGGTCGACGAGATCGCGCACGTCTCGCAGCACCTGCTCGAGCACCTCGTCACGAACGCGCCCCCGAAGGACCGCGAGGCCGAGGCCGCGAAGGCGAAGGCGCGCGCGGCCGTCCGCTTCGCGAACGCGTAGCCGGCTAGATCACGAGGCCGTGGCGGACGGTGTTCTCGGTCACGACGTGCGGCTCGACGAAGTGCAGCAGGTAGTCGGGGCCTCCGGCCTTCGTGCCGGTGCCTGACAGGCGGTTGCCGCCGAACGGCTGGCGGCCGACCATCGCGCCCGTGATCGGGCGGTTGACGTAGAGGTTGCCGACCGGCGAGCGGCGCACGACGCGATCGACGGTGTGCGGGTTGCGCGCGTACAGGCCGCCGGTCAGCGCGAACGACAGCTCCTCGACGCGCTCGCACGCGTGGTCGACGTCGCGCACGCGCTCGACCGCGAGCAACGGGCCGAAGATCTCCTCGTGCAGCACGGGCGAGTCGCCCGGCAGGTCGGCGGCGATGCTGGGCGCGACGAACCAGCCGCCGTCCGGCGCGGGCGCGCGCTCGGCGGCGAGCCGCCCGGTCGCGGCCGCCAGCGAGCGGTAGCGCTCGACGCGCTCCTGCGCGGAGCGCTCGATCACGGGCGGCACGGCGACGCCGAACTCCTCGGCCTGGCCGACCGTCAGCACCTCCACAGCCCCGGCGAGCCGCTCGAGCAGCGCGTCGGCGATCGCCTCGTGCACGAGCACGCGCGAGGCCGCGGAGCACTTCTGGCCCGCGTAGTCGAACGCGCTGCGGACGATCCCCGGCACCGCGTCGTCGAGGTCCGCATCGCTGTCGACGATCACGCAGTTCTTGCCGCCCATCTCGGCGACGACGCGCTTGACGTGGCGCCCGCCCTCCGGGACGTCGGCCGCCGCGCGCAGGATGTCGAGGCCGACCGGGCCCGAGCCGGTGAAGGCGATCGTCGCCACGTCCGGGTCGCGCACGAGCGCCGCGCCCGCCTCGGCCTCGCCGGGGACGAGGCACAGCGCGTCCGCCGGGACGCCGGCCTCGTGCAGCGCCTGCACGAGCAGCGCCGCGCACCCCGGCGACTGCTCGGCGGGCTTCAGCACCACGGTGTTGCCGGTCGCGAGCGCCGCCGCGGTCATCCCGGCCGGGATCGCGATCGGGAAGTTCCACGGCGAGATCACCGCGCACACGCCGCGCGGCAGGTAGCGCATCTCGTTGCGCTCGCCCGGGACCTGGAAGAGCGCGGGCCCGCGCTCGAGCGCCACCGCACCGCGCGCATAGAACTCGAGGAAGTCGATCGCCTCGCAGACGTCGCCGTCGGCCTCCGCCCAGGGCTTCGCGCACTCGCGCACCTCGAGGGCGGCGAGGCGGTGGCGGCGCTCGCGCATCCACTGCGCCGCGCGCCGCAGCACGTCGGCGCGCGCGGACGCCGGACGGGAGGCCCACGGCGCGAACCCGCGCTTCGCGACCTCCACCGCCGCGCGCGCCTCGCCGGCGCCCGCGAGCGGCGCGAGCGCCACGACCCGGTCCGGCCGCCCCGGGTCGGTCGACACCAGCTCCTCGCCGTCGCGCCGCTCGCCGCCGATCAGCAGCGGCGCGCGCAGCGGCAGCTGCGGGTCGAGTGCGTGCAGCGCGGCGACGAGCTCGCTGCGCACAGGAGCGCGCCGTAGTTCCAGCGCCGGCTCGTTGGCGAACGGCGGCAGGCTCACGCCCCGACCTCGTAGAGCCGCCACGCACCAGGCACGCCTCTGAGCTCGTGCTCGCCGCGGTCCGTGAACACGAGGCCCGAGCCGACTACGAGGTCCTTGACCGTCGAGGACGCGAGCACGTTTCCGCCGGCTGCCAGCGACATGACGCGTGCCGCGATGTGCACCGCGAGCCCGCCGATGTCCTCGCCCCGGAGCTCGACCTCGCCGGTGTGCACCCCGGCGCGCAACTCGAGCGCCGCGCGAGACCGCACGGCGTCCCGCAGGGCCATCGCACAGCGCACGGCGCGGGCGGGCCCGTCGAACGTGGCGAGGATGCCGTCCCCCGTGGTCTTGACGATGCGGCCGCGATAGCGCCCGACGGCCTCGGCGGCGAGCTCGTCGACCTCGTCGAGCATGCGCCGCCAGCGGTCGTCGCCGAGGCTCGCCACGACCTCGGTGGACGAGACCACGTCGGTGAACAGGACGGTGGCCAGGACGCGGTCCTCGACGGCAGGCTCCGGGCGTCGCCCGGTGAGGAACTCCTCGGTGACGTCGTGCAGCCACTCGCGGTGCTCGCGCTGGTAGGGCTGATGATCGGAGGAGTCGTAGACCGCCAGCCGCGCGTCGGGAAGGTGGCTTGCCAGGTACTCGCCCTGGGCCAGCGGCGCGCCTGCGAGCGCCGTGCGAGCGGCGACGACGAGCGCGGGACAGGACACGAAGGGCAGCAGCGGCCGGACGTCCGGGCCCAACGCCAGCCTGAAGACCCGCCGCGCCATCCCGGGGCTCAGCGCATGGCGCATCCATCGGCCGATCGTCTCGCAGGCGGCCCGGTCGCCTGCCATGCTCGGAGCGAGGAACGCCCCGTACTCGGGTTTGCCCCACATCCGCACGAGCGTCTCGATCGTCTCGTCGAGATCGCTCGCGGGGATGCCCGGATAGCCGTCGTCCGCAAGCCAGCGGGCGGATCCGTCGACCGTCATCAGCGCGTTTACGCGATCGGGGTGGGTCGCGGCGAACATGACCGCGGGCGCGGTGGCCAGGTCCCACGCGACGAGG
>DASTWP010000048.1:0-2943 GCA_035765835.1 Solirubrobacteraceae bacterium | reverse complement strand
CGCCCGCTCAGGCGACCGCGATGCCGCCGGCCGCCGCCGCGGCCGCGAGCGCCGCACACGCGATGAAGCCGGCCGGGCGCGAGCGGCGGAGGTCCGCCTGCTGGAAGGCGAGCGCCGCCAGCGCGCCGCCGACGAGGCCGCCGACGTGCCCGCCCCACGAGATCCCGGCGAAGGTGAACGAGAAGATCAGGTTGATCACGATCAGCCCGCCGATGCCCGTCTGGAACGGGTTGACGCCGCGCGCGTGCAGCTCCAGGGCGGCCGCGCCCATCAGGCCGAAGACCGCGCCCGACGCGCCGACGGTGACTGCGTCCGGGCTGACGAGCAGCGCGCCGAACGAGCCTGCCAGCAGCGCCGTGAAGTAGATGGCGCCGAAGCGGACGGAGCCGATGACCGGCTCTAGCATCCGCCCGAGGATCCACAGCAGGTACATGTTGAAGCCGATGTGCAGGATCCCCTGCGTGCCGGTGGCGTGCAGGAAGCCGCCGGTGACCAGGCGCCAGTACTCGTGCTTGACGTCGATGTACGGGCCGAAGAGCGCGCCGTCGACGAAGATGCGCGTCGGGCTGCCCACGCTGCCCTCGAGCAGCCATGCGACGAAGCAGATCGCGATCAGCGCGTAGGTGACGACCGGCTCGTCGGTGCCCGTGCGCAGGCTGCGAACCCTCGTGCGCTCGCGCGCGCACTCCGGGCAGCGCATGCCGACCGACGTCGGCGTCATGCAGTCCGGGCAGATCGGCCGCCCACAGCTCGAGCAGGAGACGCCCGTCTCGCGTGAGGGGTGGCGATAGCACGTGGCCATGGGCCCGGCCAGGGTAGCGGCAGCCGCGGCTGCGCTCTCGCCTTCTCAGGCGGGCGCGGCCACGATCACGACGCGCCCGGTCGGGTGCGGCGAGCCCCCGGCCGGCTCGGCGGTGACCATCACCTTGCTGACGCCGTGCAGGTCGGGGACGTTCACCGACGCGTCGCCGCGATCGCCGACGGTGAACAGCGCGTCGGTGGGCTCGGGCGCGGACGTGCCGCGCTGGAGCCAGACCTCGTAGACCTTGCCCGCGGGCGGCGCCGGGACGCCCTCGACCCGCAGGCTCGCCCCGCCGGAGCCGAGGCGCAGCTGCGCGCTCGCGCGCGGCGCGCCGGGGAAGCTCACGCTCGCGTCCACCGTGCGCACCGGGCTCCCGCCGCCGCCGGCGAGCGCCGCGATGCCGATCGCCAGCGCGACGAGCGCGCAGGCGAGCGTCGCCAGCGGCAGCGGCCGCAGGGCCGCAGGGCGCAGCCACCGTCGATGCCGGCGCGCGGGCGCCGGCACGCGGTCGGCCTCGGGGCCGGCGGCGCGCAGGAGCTCCGCCTCGGAGCGCACGACGGCCATGATGCGCTCGCGCAGCTCCGGCGGCGGCGCGATCGCCGGCGCGCTCAGCGGGAGCGCGTCCACCGCCGGCCGCAGCCGCGCGACCTCCTCGCGGCACGCGTCGCAGCCTTCGAGGTGCGCGGCGAACACCGTCCGCTCGTCCTCCGCCATGGCGCCCAGCAGGTAGGCGCCGACGTCGATGCCGCGCTCGCAGCTCATGCCGCCGCCCCCGGGGCCAGGCCCGACAGGCTGGTGCGCAGCTTCTCCAGACCCAGCCGCATCCTGCCCTTCACCGTGCCGATCGGCATCTCGAGCATGTCGGCGATCTCGCTGTGCGAGAAGCCGCCGAAGTACGCCAGCTCGATCACCTTCGACTGCTCCGCCGGCAGGCTCTGGAGCGCGCCGCGCACGTCGCGCGCCTCCTCGCGTCGCGCCGCCTCCACGTCGACGCGCTCGCCGGACTCGAAGCGCTCTTCGAGGTGGGCCGGCTCGAGGTCCGCGCGCCGGCGCTCGTGGACCATGCTGCGCCGCAGCGCGTCGATCGCGCGGTTGTGGACGATGCCGAGGACCCAGGTGCGCACGGAGCCACGCGTGCGGTCATAGCGCGCGCCCGAGCGCCACAGCGACAGGAACGCCTCCTGCACCACGTCCTCGGCCAGGTTGCGCGTGCCGGTCATGCGATAGGCGAGCGAGAAGGCCGCGGTCGCGTGACGCTCGTAGACGAGCTCGAACGCCTCCGGCTCGCCCCTGCGGACGAGCTGCATCAGGTCCTCGTCTGCGAGCTGCGTCAGGGACATGGGCCGCGGGTTGCTACGCAGCCGCCGCCCGTTCGGATCACCGGTCGAGCAGCCGGCGCAGCTCGTCGCCGACGGCGTGCAGGGTGCGCTCGGCGAGGTCGACGGGATTCTCGGCCTGGCGGCGCCGGCTCTTCTGCCCGGCGCGCACGCGCAGTACGACGAGGCCCGCGCCGGCGGCGGTGCCGATCGCCACGGCGGCGACGGGGCGCACCCAGTTGCGCGGGTCGCGCATCGCGCGCAGCTCCCACGAGTCGAGCTCCTCGGCGGCCATCTCGGTGAGGCTCGTGAGCGTGTGCTCGAGGCGCTCGGAGAGGCCCTCCGGCGGCTCGACCGGACGCAGCGCCTGGCGCAGCAGTCCCTCGAAGTCGGCGGCGTGCTCGGTCATCTCAGGCGCTCTCCGGTGCGGTGGCGAGCATCTCCTCGAGCTGCTTGATCGCGCGGTGCAGGAGCACCTTGGTGGCGCCGTCCGTGCGCCCCATGGCGCGCGCGATCTCGCGATTGTCCATGCCGAGGGCGAAGCGCATGATCAGCGCCTCGCGGCGATCGTCCGGCAGCGCCTTCACCCCCGCGAGGATGCGGGCAAGCTCCTCCCGTCCCTCGACCAGGTCCTCCGTCGTGTGCGTGGTGCGCAGCTCGGAGGTGTCGTCGATCGGCGTCTGCGGCCGGCGCGAGCGGTCGCGGTAGAGGTTCGCGGCGAGGTTGTGCGCGATGCGGATCAGCCACGGGCGCAGCGGGCGCCCGTCGGACTCCGCGACCGCGCGCTCGAAGTGCCGGTAGGCCTGCAGGAACGTCTGCTCGGTC
>DASTWP010000047.1:0-6664 GCA_035765835.1 Solirubrobacteraceae bacterium | reverse complement strand
AGCGCGCCGCGCGCGAGAGGCGTGACCGTCTCGCCGCTGGGCGCGGTGGCCAGCGCTGTCCCGGCGCTCAGCGCGAGCAGGCCGGCGCCGGCGAGTGCGATCGATCTACGAGTGCTGATCCTCATGGGAACCTCCTGATGTGGTGGATATGGCGTCCTCGATCGCTTGGATCAGTTGCAGCCACCCCCAGAAGGGCCGGGGTTGGCAGCCTGGTTCCTGAAGCGACCCGCGCAGCGGCTCCGCCTCCGCCCACAGCTCGAGGGTGATGCGCGCGGGCGGCGGCGTGGACATGCGGCGATCGTGCAGCTCGCGGGAGGCGTTCACAACGGAAGCCCCCCTCTGCTCTTTTGCCGCGGCTCCGGCGTCTCGGTCTACGCTTGCCCGGCCGGCAAGGAGCGGAGGGGCAGGTGGCCAGTGCCGAAGCGATGAGCGTGCGAGCAGCGCCGGGCCGGTTGCTCGAGCGCGAGCGGGAGCTTGCGGAGGTCGAGCGGCTGCTCGACCGGGTCCACCGCGGAGCGGGGGAGCTGCTGGTCGTCGAGTCGCCTGCGGGTGCCGGCAAGACGCGGTTGATCGAGGCGGTCGCCGAGGCAGCGGGCGAGCGCGCGGCCTGTGTCCTGTCGGCCACGGCGAGCGAGCTCGAGCGAGACCTGGCGTTCGGGGTCGTCCGTTCGCTCTTCGGGCCGGTCCTGGCGCGCTCGACTGCGGCTCGGAGGCGCTCCCTGCTGTCGGGCGCCGCGGGCTTGGCGGCGGCGGTCGTCGCTCCGCATCGCTCCGGGCCCGAGCTGAGCGCGGCCGATCCGGCATCGGTGCTGCACGGGTTGTTCTGGCTGACCTCGAACCTGGCGGAGCACGGTCCGCTGGTGCTCGCGATCGACGATGCGCATTGGGCTGATCGCCCCTCGTTGCGCTTTGCCGCGTATCTGGCGCGCCGGCTCGACGGCCTGGGCGTGCTGCTGGCTGTGGCCGCGCGGCCGCGCGAGCCTGGCGGCGAGGAGCAGCTGCTCTCCGCACTGATCGACGATCCGCGCGCGAACGTCGTGCGACTTGCTCCGTTGAGCCAGGCCGCGGTGGGGACGTTGGTGAGCGGGCGCCTGCCGGGTGCTGCTGACGAGCGATTCTGCGCCGCGTGCCATGCCGCGTCGGGGGGCAATCCCTTCCTCGTCGGCGAGCTCCTGTCAGCGCTGGCAAGCGACGGTGTCGCGCCGGTCGCGGCCAATGCGGAGCGGATCGGCGAGCTTGGTTCGAGCTCCGTCGCGCGGGCGGTGCTCGCGCGACTCACCCGGATCGGCCGCGAGGCGATCGACCTGGCGCAGGCGGTCGCCGTCCTGGGGGGGCGCGCCGAGCTCCGTCATGCCGCGGCGCTGTGCGGACTGGAGGGTCCCGCGGCGGCGCGGGCAGCGGATGCGTTGGCGAGCATCGAGGTGCTCGCACCCACGCGGCCGCTGACCTTCGTGCACCCGCTGGTGCAGAACGCCGTCTACGACTCGATCGCCCCCGGCGCACGCTCACTGATGCACGCAGCCGCGGCACGCCGGCTCGCTGACGAGGCCACGGCGCCGGATCGAGTCGCTGCCCACCTGTTGAAGGCGGAGCGGACCGGGGACCCGTGGGTCGTGCAGGCGTTGGCCGACGCCGCTGTCGAGGCGACCGCGCGCGGCTCGCCCGACCTGGCGGCGACCTACCTGCGCCGGGCGCTGGCCGAGCCGCCGGCCGTCGACCGGCGCGTTGCGGTCCTGCACGAGCTCGGGAGCGTGGAGCTGCTCGCTCGCGACCCGGTGGCGGTCGACCATCTCGCTGCCGCCCTCGCGGAGACGGCCGACGCCGATCGGCGTGCGGCGCTCGCGCTGCTGCTCGGCCGGGCGGCGGTGAGCACGGGCCGGCTCGCCGACGCGAGGCTGCTGCTGGGCGCCGCGATCGAGGAGCTGGGGGAGGCTCATCCGCAGACCACCGCGCGGCTCGAGGCCTATCGGTCAGCGCCGGGGGTCTGGCACCCGAAGTTCGTCGGCGAGCTCGACGAGCGTGCGGAGGGCCTGCACGCGCTCGCCGTGCGCGCGGGTGCCGCCGGCCGCTCCCTGCTGCTGCTGCTCGCGTTTCGATCGGTGTTCGACGGTGGGCCTCACGACGAGGTCCTGGCGCTCGTGGAGCAGGGGCTGGACGAAGGTCGCCTGGTGCAGGCCGAGTCCGCTGAGGCGATCGAGGTCACGTGGGCGGTACGGACGCTGACGTTCATCGACGAGCTCGACCGCGCCGACCGCGTGGTCGAGGCGATGGTGACCGACGCGCGCCGGCGCGGGTCGGTGACGGGGTATGTGTTCGCCACCGCGTGGCGGGCCCACATCGCGCTGCGCCGCGGCCTGGTGGCCGCCGCCGCCGCCGATGCGCGCGCGGCGGTCGAGCTCGCGACCGAGCACGGCCTGCACCTTCTCGCCCCGCACGCGCACGCGTTTCTCGCCGAGGCGCTGATCGAGCA
Organism: Solirubrobacteraceae bacterium; assembly: GCA_035765835.1. Classification (GTDB taxonomy): domain Bacteria; phylum Actinomycetota; class Thermoleophilia; order Solirubrobacterales; family Solirubrobacteraceae; genus JAOPZW01. The sequence goes on along the minus strand of DASTWP010000047.1, from coordinate 4,194 downwards.
GGGTGCGCCTGACGAGGCCCGGCGAGTGCTGACGGGTGCCGAGCTCGGGCCGATGCACGGGACCCGCCCGGAGTCGCGCTTCCTGCACGCCCGCGCGCAGGCTCGGCTCGCCTGTGGGGAGCGGCAGGCGGCGATCGCGGATCTGCGCGCCTGCCAGGAGATCTCCGAGTCCGCGGCCGGTTTCCGGAACCCCAACGTCTTCGCGTGGCGCTCGACGCTCGCGTCGGCCCTCCCCGAGGACGCGCGCGAGGATGCGCTGGCCCTCGTGGAGCTCGAACTGGACCAGGCTCGCCGGATCGGCCAGCCGCGCGCGATCGGCGTGGCGCTCCGCGCGCGCGCGCTGCTCAGCGAGAAGCACGACCAGATCGAGCTCCTCGAGCTCGCCGTCGCCACGCTCGAGCGCGGTCCGTCGCGGCTGGAGCAGGCACGCGCCCTCGTCGACCTCGGCGCAGCGCGGCGCCGTGCCGGGCGGCGGGCCGACGCCCGCGAGCCGCTGCGCCGCGGTCTCGACCTGGCCGCGGCGTGCGGAGCCTCAGTGCTTGCCGCTCGGGCGCGCGAGGAGCTCGTGGCAGCCGGCGCGCGCCCCCGCCGCGAGCGCCTCAGCGGCCGGGAGGCACTGACGGCCAGTGAGCGGCGCGTGGCACTGATGGCGGCGGACGGGATGAGCAATCGCGAGATCGCGCAGGCGCTGTTCGTGACGATGAAGACGGTCGCCATGCATCTGACCCGCAGCTACGACAAGCTCGCGATCAGCGGCCGAGCAGAGCTCCCGGCCGCGCTCGGCACGGTCGATTCCCTAGACGGTTGATTCCGCCGCCGCCTCGTGGCCGCGGCCGTCGTCAGCTGCCGGCACCGGGCGCCGCGGCGGGAGTCGCACCGTGGCGCGGAGCCCGCCGGTGGGGCGGGGTGTGAGCGTGAGCGTGCCGTCGTGGGCCTGGGTGATGCTCTTGACGATCGCCAGGCCGAGGCCGACGCCTGCATGGTCGCTGCGGATGCGCCTGCTGCCGCGCTGGAAGGGCTCGGCGAGCGTCGAGACCAGCTGCGGGGCGAGTTGCTCGCCGGTGTTCTCGACGGTGAGCACCACGCTCTCGGCCTGGGCGCTGGTGCTGACCCAGACGCTGCCCCGCTCGGGCAGGTTGTGGACGATCGCGTTGTGCACGAGGTTCGTCGTCATCTGCAGCAGGAGCGCGTGCGAGCCGACGGTGGTGGTCTCGTCGCCGGAGGTCTCGACGGTGAGGCCGCGCTGCTCTGCGAGCGGCAGGAGCGTCTCCGTGGCCTCTTCCGCGACGAGGGACATGTCGATCTGCGCCCGCGCGAAGGACCCCTGGCCGGCGCGGCTGAGCAGCAGCAGCGCCTCGATGAGATCGATCGCCCGGGTGTTGACGGTGCGCAGGCGATCGATCAGCTCGCCGTTGTCGGCGTCCGGGTCCTTGCGCGCCACGTCGAGCAGGGTCTGCGTGACCGCGAGCGGCGTGCGCAGCTCGTGCGAGGCGTTGGCGGCGAAGCGCTGCTGCTCGGCGACGTGCGCCTCCAGGCGCGCGAGCATCGCGTCGAAGGCGTCGGCGAGCTCGCGGAACTCGTCGCGGCGGCCGGGTAGCCGGATCCGATGCGAGAGCGAGCCTGTCGCGGCGGTCCGCGTGGCCTCCGTGATGCGATCCAGAGGGGCGAGCATGCGGCCGGCCAGCCACCACCCTCCCACGAGACCGACCACGAGCAGGAACGCCATCACGGCGGCCGCGGTCGGGGCGAAGGCGCGCAGGAGGTCGGCGTGGCTCTGCACCATGAAGATCACACCGGGGTGAACGCCGCGCGAGAGCGAGAAGTACCCGGCGGTGAGCAGCACCGCGCCGACGAGCATCAGGAAGCCCGCGTAGCTGAGGGTGAGCTTGAGCCGAACGCTCAGGCCGCCCGCTCTATCCATGGCCTCCCCCCTCGCCGCGGTCCTCGATGCGATACCCCGCGCCCGCGACCGTGGCGATGACCCACGGCTCGCCGAGGCGCTTGCGCAGGCCCGAGACGGTGATGCGCACCGCGTTCGTGAACGGGTCCGCGTTCTCGTCCCACGCCCGTTGCAGCAGCTCTTCGGCGCTGACGACGCCGCCGTCGGCGGCGACCAGGACCTCGAGCACCGCGAACTGCTTGCGCGTCAGCGGGACGTAGCGCCCGTCGCGGTGGACCTCGCGCCGGAACGGATCCAGCCGCAGGCCTGCGATCTCGCGCACGGGCGGCCTGTGGTGGGCGCGCCTGCGGTCGAGCGCCCGCAGGCGCAGCACGAGCTCTCCGAGCTCGAACGGCTTGGTCAGGTAGTCGTCGGCGCCGAGCCCGAAGCCGGAGGTCTTGTCGTCGAGCCGATCGGCCGCCGTGAGCATCAGGATCGGCATGCCGCTGCCGGAGGCGACGATCCGCTTGGCGACCTCGTCGCCCGAGGGCCCGGGGATGTCGCGGTCCAGCACCGCGATGTCGTAGGCGTTGACGCTCAGCAGCCTCAGTGCGGTGTCGCCGTCGCCCGCGATGTCCGCCGCCATCGCCTCCAGCCGCAGCCCGTCGCGGATGGCCTCGGCCATGTAGGGCTCGTCCTCGACGAGCAGCACGCGCATGCCCCGATGCTAGAGCGAGCGCATATCGCCGGCATATCGAAAACCGCATACGCGCCGGCAACGCCGCGCCGCCTGAAATGGCGGCGTGTCCTCCCCGTACGGCCGCCGCCGCGCACTGCTCGTCGCGCTGCTGACCCTGGTCGCCGCCACGGCGTTCGCGGCGCCCCACCGCCTGCGCAACGGCGACGCGCACCGCAGCTACCTCTCATCGGACGGCTGGCCGCGTCACGGGCAGGGCGCCTACGTGCTCGGCGACGGCGGGCCGGCGGTGAGCCCGCACCAGCGGCCGGTCCCGATCGCCAGCGTGGCGAAGGTCATGACCGCCTACGTGCTCGTCAAGCGCCACCCGCTGCACCCGGGCGAAAGCGGCCCGCGCTTCGTCGTGGACGCGGACGACGTCGCGGACACCGACGCCAGGCGCCGCGACGGCCAGTCGGTCGTCGCCCTCAGCGCCGGCGAGGAGCTCAGCGAGCGCGACGCCCTGATGGCGATCCTGCTGCCCTCCGCGAACAACGTCGCCGTCCTCGTCGCGCGTCAGGTCTCCGGCAGCGTCGGCGCCTTCGTCGCGCAGATGAACCGCACGGCGCGCGCGCTGGGGATGTCGCACACGACCTACACCGACCCCAGCGGCTACGACGACGGGACGGTCTCGACCGCGCTCGATCAGCTGCGCCTGGCACGGGTGGTGGCGAAGGACCCCACGCTGGCGGCCGCGATGGCCACGCGCAGCTACTGGCTTCCGGTCGCCGGAACCGTGACGAACACCGACGCCCTGCTCGGCCATGACGGCTTCGTCGGGATGAAGACCGGCTCGGACCGCGCCGCCGGCGGCTGCTTCATGTTCCGCGCCGTGTGGCCCACCGAGCGCGGCGAGCGATCGCTGATCGGCGTGGTGCTCGGCCAGCGCGGAGACGACCTGATCGACGCCGGTCTGTACGCGGCCAGGCAGCTGGCCGAGCGCCTCGCCCCGGACGCGCGGCCGAGAGCGCCGGCAGGGCCATGACCCGCCGCGAGCCGGCGTTATCGTCCGCCGCCTGTTCGACCACGTCGGCATCGCCGTCTCGGACCTCGCGGCCTCCGAGCGCTTCTACCGCACCGTCCTGAGCGTCCTGGGCCTCGAGCCCGGTCATGCGGACGCCGAGCTGGTCGAGTGGGAGGACTGGGACATCGGCCCGGCGGACGGCGAGCACCCGCTGACGCGCGGCCTGCACGTCGGCTTCCGCGCCCGCGACCGCGCGCAGGTCGACGCGTTCTGGCAGGCGGGAGTCGACGCGGGCTACCGGGACGACGGCGCGCCGGGGCCGCGCGGGCAGTACGGGCCGACGTACTACGGCGGCTTCCTGCTCGATCCCGACGGCAACAGCGTCGAGGCGGTCCACGGCGAGCGCGAGCACGCCGTGCCCGCGGGCTGCATCGACCACCTGTGGATCCGCGTGCGCGACCTGCAGGCCTCGCGGCGCTTCTACACGACGATCGCGCCGCATGCCGGTCTGCGCGTGGCGCACGACGAGCCCGACCGGCTGCAGCTGTCGGGCCCGGACCACAGCTTCTCGCTCGTCCGCGACGAGCGGCCGCCGACCGAGCATGTCCACCTCGC
>DASTWP010000046.1:0-3881 GCA_035765835.1 Solirubrobacteraceae bacterium | reverse complement strand
GCCGCTACGGGCACGTCGCGCACGACGTGCTCGCGATCGCTGCGGGCAGTGGAGAGCTGGCGCAGCCGATCGTGCCCGGCGGCCCGGCGGACCTGCTCGCGGAGGCCGTGTACGCGGCGCGCTCCGAGCAGGCGCGAAGCGTCGGCGACGCCCTGCTGCGACGCACCCGGCTGGCGCTGCTGTGCGCGCGCCCGCTGAGCGACGGGGGAGATGCGGCGCTGCGCGTCGCGCGGGCGATGGCGGGCGAGCTCGGCTGGGACGAGGCTGAGGCCGCGCGGCAGGCGGAGGTGTTCGCGGACGAGGCCTCGGCGGAGGGCATCGTCCCGACGCCGTAACTTTGGGCGCCTCGCCGGTTTGTCCAGACCGATGTCCCGCCGCTTCCTCGCACTTCTCGCCGTCCTGCCGGCGTTCCTGGCGCTGCCCGCCGCGGCGGGCGCGCAGGTCAAGAACCCGCCGCAGGGCTCGTTCTTCCCCGGCCAGGCGCTCGACGGCCCGAGCGCCGACATCCTCGCGCTCGGCGGGATGGACATCGCCCGCGACGGCACCGGCGTCGTCACGTGGGTCAAGAACGACGGCGGCGTGCCGCACGTCTTCGCCTCGCGCCTGGAGAACGGCGCCTTCCAGCCGCCCGAGCGGCTGGACTCGGGCCTGCCCGCCGCCGCCCGGGAGCCTGTCGCCGCCGCCTCCGACGGCGAGCGCCTGGTCGTCGCGTTCATTGCCGGCAACACGCTCTTCGCCACGGTCCGGCCCTCGGGCGCGACGGCGTGGCTGCCGCCGCAGCCGCTCGCCGACGGCGCGTCGGACCCGACCGTCGACATGTCGATCAACGGCACCGCCTACATCGCCTGGAGCCAGGGCGGCGACGTGCGCGCCGCGATGATGTTCCGCAAGGACCAGGCCTTCACCGTCCTGCCGGACCCCCTCGACATCAGTCAGCCGGACACGGCGGGGACCGGAACCGGGCGGCCGAAGCTCGTCGTCAGCGCCGACGGCACGGCGCTCGTCGTCTTCGGCGAGCAGGAGGCCGACGGCCGCAGCCACGTGATCGGCCGCCGCGTGTTCGGCATGGCGGTCTCGCAGGCGCCCCAGGACCTCACGCTCGACGCGCTCGACGGCCATGCGGGGGGGTCGGCGGACCTCCCGAACGTCGACATCGAGGACGACTCGAGCTTCGCCTGGGCGGTCTACCGCCAGAGCTTCGCCGACGGCGCCGGCGGCACCGTCACGCGCGTGCTCGCGCGGCGGCTGCTCGGTTCGGAGTTCGAGCCGCCGGTCGAGATCGACGCGCAGGGCTGGCCGGGCGAGAGCGTGGGCGAGCCGCGGATCGCGATGACCGGCAAGGGCGACGGGCTCGCGGCGCTCGGTGGCGAGTCCTCGGACGCGGTCTTCGGCGCCGTCCTCAAGGACGACACCTTCAACCCCGGCCAGCGTCTCGACGCGGGCGACGGCGTGACGCCGTTCCCGGTCCCCGCGGTCGGGGACAACGGGCTCGGCATGATCGCGTGGATCCAGGGCACCGGGCCCGGCGACGCCTCGATCCACGCCCGCAGCATCTACGACGACCGCTCGGTGCGGACCGTCCCCTCGGCAGGCCCGGAGGCGATCCTCTCCGACCCTTCGCTCGGCCCCGTCGACACCTCGACGCCGCCGATCGCCGCCTCCGACCGCGTCGGCGACACGGCGGTCGCGTTCCTGCAGGGAACGCCCGACCAGCGCCGCGTCGTCGTGTCGGTCTTCGCGCGCAACCCGGGCGCGTTCAGCCCGACGAGCTCGACGCGGTGGCGGCCGTTCAAGCGCCCGCCGCTGTCGTGGGCGCCCGCGGGCGGCCTCTGGGGCATCTCCTACACCGTGCTGGTCGACGGGCAGCCCGTCGGCACGACGACCGACACCTCGCTGCGGCCCAAGAGCGTGATCCCGGACGGCCAGCATCGCTGGCAGGTCGTCGCGACGACCAGCCGCGGGACGAAGACGACCTCGCGCACGCGCATCCTGCGCGTCGACGCGACGCCGCCGCACGCGACGTTCAGGGTGATCCGGCACGGAGCCCTCGCGACGGTGATCGCGCGCGTGAGCGACGCGGAGCGCGGCGGCGTGCGCGTCTCCGGGGTGGACCTCGTCAAGATCGACTTCGGCGACGGCACGGTGCCCTCGCTCTCGCGCAAGGCGACGCACCGCTACCAGCGCGGCGGCGCCTACACGATCCGCGTCGTCTCGACCGACGCGGCGGGCAACACGAGCGTCGTGCGCCGGCGCATCCACGTGCGCTGATCGTTCCGGCCGACCCGGGGCCTAGCATGCCCCGCCTTGCGGCACCTGGAGAACGAGAACGAGCTGGTGGCTGCGGCGGCGGCCGGTGACGGCACCGCCTTCGTGGCGCTGTACGACTTCCACGCGCGGACGGTGTTCTCCTTCTGCCGCCGCGTGCTCGGGTCCGCTGACGCGGCCGCGGACGTCACGCAGGCCGCGTTCCTGGACGTGCTGCCGCGGCTGCGGCGCCTCGCGCGCGGCGGCGAGCCGTTCGGCGTGGCCGTGCTTGCCGCGGCCCGCGCCGCTTGTTACGAGCTGCTCGAGCGCCGGCCCGCGGGCGAGCAGTCGGAGAAGCGGCTTGCCGCGGCGCACGCGCGCCTGCGCCCGCGCCAGCGGGCGGCGCTCGCGCTGCGCGAGCTGGCAGGCCTGCCGTACGCGGAGCTCGCAGCGGTCATGGACATGGACCGCGCGGCGGTGCCCGGCCTGCTCGCACGGGCGCGCCTGCGCCTGCGCGACGAGCTCCAGGGCAGCGCGCTCGCCGCTGCTGCGCTCGCATCCGCCTCGTGCGAGGAGGCGCTGCCGCTGCTCGCTGCCCAGGCCGACGGCGAGCTTGCGGACGGCGCCGAGGCGGCATGGCTGGAGACCCACCTCGAGGGCTGCGAGGCGTGCGCGCTGACGCGCCGCGCGATGGCCGATGGCGTCTCCGCCTACCGGGCGTGGGGCGCGGAGGAGCCGCCGCCGTGGCTGCGCCGCGCGACGCTCGCCGCGGCCGCCGAGCAGTCCGGAGCCGACTGGTCGGGCGCGCTGGCGGCGATGCCGCCGCTCGTGGCGCCCGAGCAGCTCGCACTCGGCGCACCGGTCCCGGTGGCGGAGCCGTCACGGCCGCCGCGCGTGGCCGCCGCCGGCCTCGCCGCCTCGACAGGTCCCGCGGCCGCCACGGCCGCCACGGCGCCGCCACGCTCGCGTCCGGACCGGCACGCGGTACGCCGCCGCCGGCGCGCCGCGGCGGCTCTGAGCAGCGCCGGGCTGGGCCTGCTCGCATGCGTCGGCATCGCGCTCGCCGCCGCCGGCGGCATCGCCTTCGACCTCGGCACGGGCAAGCAGGACGCGCTCCAGGTGCCGAGCCGTACGCGGACCGTCGAGCTCGCCGCCACCCCGCGCCCGGCCCTCGCGCCCGCGCTCCACGCGCTCGTCCGCCACGCCCACTCCCGGCCGGCGAGGCATCGCGCGCGCCGGCATCACGCGCCGTCGTCGCGCAACGTGGTCCTCGCGAGCTACGCGCCGCCGCGCGCCGACCGCCGCCGGCGGCAGGCGCGCCTGCCGCTGCGCGAGCACGTTCAGCCGCCGGTGCGCCGCGCGCACCGCCTCGTCCGCCGCCGCCATGTGCGCCGTCACGTGATCGCACACCACCCGCAGGCGCCCGCCGTCGCTCCGGCGCCCGCGCCTGCGCCCGCTCCCGCCCCGGCCCCGCAGCCGGTCGCCGCATCCGCCACGCCGCCCGCGGCATCGTCGTCAGGCGGCGGCGCGAGCGCCGCCGCGCCCAGCCGCCATGGTCACGGCAAGGGCAACGGGAAGGGGCACGGCAACGGCAATGGCCACGGCAACGGCAACGGGCAGGGGCAGGCGCCGCCGGC
>DASTWP010000045.1:0-7374 GCA_035765835.1 Solirubrobacteraceae bacterium | reverse complement strand
GTCGAGCGTCAGTCGCCACGTGTCGGCCGAGTCGGCGTACCCGTGCAGCAGCAGCACCGGCGGGCCGGAGCCCTCCAGCTCCAGCGCGCGCGTCTCGTAGCCCGCGAGCTCGACGCGGTGCTCGAGCAGCGGCTCGCGCGCGGGCGCCCTCACGCTGCGGCCGGCGCCCCCTCGGCGCCCGGCGGCGCCACGAAGTCGCGCCCGCGGATCAGCGCGAAGCCCAGCACCGCCCCGGCGAGCGCCGTCGCGCCGGAGATCACGAACAATGTGTTGAGCGCGCCCGTGAAGCCGGCCAGGTACATGTGCGCCCCGCCCGGGATCGCGTGGAACGGCTTCGGGCTGCCGGTCGCGAGGACCTCGCTAGGGACTTGCGCGACGCGCGCGCGCACGGCGGCGGGCGCGGCCGCGAAGGCGTGCACGACCTTCGTCGCCGCGAGATGCTCGAAGACCGCCCCGAGCGCGGCGATGCCGGTCGCGATGCCGGTCTGGCGGAACGTGTTGCCGATGCCCGCGGCCATCCCGGCGCGCTCCGGGACGACGACGCCGACCGCCGTCGAGGCGAGCGTCGGATTGGCCATCCCCACGCCGGCGCCCGCGACGACGAAGCCGGCGAGCAGCGCGGTCCAGCCCGAGTCCGCGTTCAGGCCGCCCATCAGCAGCAGGCCGACGCCGGTCAGCGTCAGGCCGGCGCCGACGAGCGCCCGCATCGGCAAACGCGCGCTCAGCCGCCCGGCGACCGCCGCGACCACGAACGAGACCAGCGAGGTCGGCAGGAAGCGCAGGCCGGCCTGCAGCGGCGAGTAGCCGAGCGCGTTCTGGATGTAGAGCGTGAGGTACAGGAACATCGCGAACATCGACGCCGACAGGGCGAACGCGGCGAGCGAGGCGCCGAGGAACGCGGGCTTGCGGAACAGCGTGAGGTCGAACATCGGCCGGCGCTGGCGCGACTCGACCCACACGAACCCCGGCAGCAGCACCCCGGCCGCGACCAGGCAGGCGAGGATCGTGCCGCTCGTCCAGCCGTCCGCGTTCCCGCGCACGAGCGCGTAGACGAGGCAGAACAGCCCCGCAGAGAACGTCACGAGACCGGCCCAGTCGATCCCCGCCGCGTCGGGGTCGCGCGTCTCCGCGACGCGCGTGAGCGTCACGTAGATCGCGCCGATCCCGATAGGGACGTTGAGGTAGAAGATCGATTGCCAGGCGACCTTCTCGGTCAGCAACCCGCCGACGAGCGGCCCGATCGCCACCGAGAGCCCGATCGTCGCGCCCCAGATCCCGAACGCCGTGCCGCGGTCGCGGCCGTGGAAGGCGCCCGCGAGCAGCGCGAGCGAGGTGGCGAACATCGCCGCCCCGCCGATGCCCTGCAGCGCGCGCGCCGCGTCGAGCATCGCCGGCGAGCTCGAGAGCGCGCAGAGCAGCGACGAGGCGCTGAAGAGCCCCAGGCCGATCATGAAGATCCGCCGCCGGCCGAGGAGGTCGGCGAGCGCCCCGGCGGTCAGCAGCAGCGCGGCGAGCGACAGCGAGTAGGCGTCGATCACCCACTGCAGGTCGGTGAAGCTCGAGTGCAGCGAGCGCGCGATGTCCGGCAGCGCCACGTTCACGATCGTGATGTCGAGCAGCAGCATGAACGTCGCGACGCAGACGGCCGCGAGCGTCCACCAGCGATTGCCTTCCTGTTGCATCGCCTCCGCTATTAGACCGTCACGCCCGGCCGTAAACCGGAACGTGGGCTCCGCCGATCGGGCCCGACTCCTCCGCCGTGCAGAGGAAGCGCACGACCTCCGCGATCTCCGCGGGCTGGACCCACGTCGCGAAGTCGGCGTCCGGCATCGCGGCGCGGTTGGCGGGAGTGTCGATCACCGACGGCAGGATCGCGTTGACGCGGATGCGCTCGTCGCGGTACTCGGCGTCGAGCGCGTCGACCAGCGCGAGCACCGCCGCCTTGCCCACGATGTAGCCCGCGGCGCCCGGAAACGGCCGCCGCGCCGCGCGCGAGGAGACGCACACGAGCGCTCCCCCGCCCGCGTCGAGGAGGCGCGGGATCGCGGCCGCCGCGACGAGGTAGGCCGGCCGCAGGTTCAGCCGCAGCTGCTCCTCGAAGGTCTCGATCGGCGTCTCGTGCACGCGCCCGTGCTGCGCGAAGCCGCCGACGAGGTTGACGACGGCGCGCAGGTCCGCGCCCGCCTGCGCGACGGTCTCGGCGACGGCGGCCGGGTCGAAGAGGTCGGCCTGCACGAGCGTCAGGCGCTCGTGCTCCTGCACGCGCGCGAGCTCGCGCTCGGCCACCCACGGCACGACGACGCGCCAGCCGGCGTCGAGGAACCGCTTCGTCACGGCGGCGCCGAGGCCGCCGGTTCCGCCCGTCACGAGCACGGTCTGCGTCATGTCAGCTCCATCTCTCCGCGTCCGACCTACAGGTCATGCAGTCCTTGATCGAGTCGTCCGTCCATGCTCCTACATTCCGGGACGTGCTCGTCCGCGACCTCACAGACGGCCTCGAAGTCGACCAGGTGCTGCTGGTCCGCGCGGCCGAGACGCGGTCGCGGCGAGACGGCGGCGAGTACCTCAAGCTGACGCTCGGCGACCGCACCGGCGCCGTCACGGCGATGGTCTGGGAGGGCGTCGCGGACGTGCGCGAGGTCGTACGCGCCGGCGCGCCCGTGCACGTCGTCGGCCGCTACAGCGTGCACCCGCGCTACGGCGCGCAGATCACGCTGCGCGCGCTGCGCCCGCCCGCCCCCGGCTCCTTCGACGCCTCTGCACTGCTCGACGGCCCGCCGCGGCCCGCGGACACGATGGAGGGCGACCTGCGAGAGCTGATCGCGACGGTCCAGGACCCGCACCTGCGCGCGCTGCTGGACCGCGTGCTCGGCGAGGACACCGAGTCGTGGACGGCATATCGCTGCGCGCCCGCTGCCAAGCACTTCCACCAGGCCTACGCGCACGGCCTGCTCGAGCACTCGCTGAGCGTCGCGCAGGGGGTCAGCGCCATCAGCGCGACGTTCCCCGGCATCGACCGCGACGTCGCGGTCACGGGCGCGCTGCTGCACGACATCGGCAAGCTCGAGACCTACGCCGCCGAGGGCGGCGCGATCGACATGACCGACGCGGGCCGGCTCCAGGGCGAGATCCCGCTCGGGTACTACCGCATCCGCCGGGAGATCGAGCAGATCCCGGGCTTCCCGCCGCAGACCGCGCAGGCGGTGCTTCACATCATCCTCAGCCACCACGGCGCGCTCGAGCACGGCTCGCCGGTCGTGCCGTGCACGCGCGAGGCCACGCTCGTGCACTTCCTGGACAACCTCGGCGGCCGCCTCGGGTCGTTCGACCGCCTGGAGAAGGAGCTCGCCTCCGGCGAGTCGTGGTCGTCCTTCGACCGCGGCATCGGCTCCTCGGCGTACTTCGGCCCGCGCGAGGCGCCGGCCGAGCAGTCCGCCGCGGCCTGAGCCCGGCGCACGGGCGCACGGCCAGCGTCACGGCGCGTCGTCGAGGATCCTGCGCATCTCGCCCATCGCATCGGCGATCCGCCGCGCGAACTCGGCGCGCTGCTCGGCGGGCAGCGCGTCCCCGCGCTGGACGAGCAGGTCGGCGAAGCCCTGCGCCACCGTCAGCGGCGCGCGCAGGTCGTGGACCAGCTTGCGCAGCGGGTCCTGTCCCGTAGTCCCCGACGACTGACGCGCAGGATGCGCAGCGTCGTCGTGGGGGGACCCGCGGTGGGGTCTCACTCCGGCGGGTCGCCGAGCGCGATCTCGCCGCGCTCGAGCGCGATCGCGATCGCGTGCACGCGGTTGCGGGCGCGGAGCTTGCGGATGACGTTGCGCACGTGCGTGCGCACGGTCTCGACGGAGACGCCGAGGCGCTCCCCGATCTTCTCGGCGGTCATCCCCTCGGCCATCAGGTGCATGATCTCGCGCTCGCGCGGCGAGAGCTGCGGCAGGCTCGCGGTGGCGCGCGGCGAGAGCAGGATCCGGTCGAGCCGCGGGTCCACGTAGGAGCCCCCCGCGACGATCCGCTCGATCGCGCCGACGAGCTCCTCCATCGAGCCGGCCTTGAGCGCGTAGCCGCGCGCGCCGGAGTCGAGCCCCTCGTAGAGCAGCTCCGCGTCGCTGTCGCCCGTGTAGAGGACGACGCCGAGCTGCGGCCGGCGCGCGAGCAGCTCCCGCGTGAGGTCGATGCCGCTGCCGTCGGGCAGCCGGATGTCGACGATCGCGATGTCCGGCTCGGCGTGCTCGACGAGGTCCACCGCGGCCGCCACGTTGCCGGCCTCACCGACGATCTCGAGTCCGTTGGCGCCGAGCAGGGCCACCAACCCCTCCCGCAGCGCCTCGTGGTCGTCGATGATCACGAGCTTCGTCATCCGCTCGGCACCGTATCGCACCCAATCTCCGCAAAGAGCGGGGCGACTCCGTGCCGTCGCAGCCCATCCGAGGCCGCGGCGCGCGCCCGCTCATTATCTTGGCGGCGTGGCGAAGGACACCGAGAAGCTGATCCGCCAGCTCTCCCTGATCTCGTATCTGATGGCCGAGCGCCGGCCGGTGACGGCGCTCGAGATCCGGCGCGACGTCGAGGGCTACAGCGGCATGAACGAGGACGCGTTCGCGCGCCGCTTCTACGCGGACCGTTCGGAGCTCGAGTCGCTCGGCATCCACCTGACGGTGGACCGGCCCGCCGACGGCGTCGCCGAGCAGGAGAACTACTCCCTGCGCCCGGAGAACTTCCACCTGCCGGCGATCGCGTTCACCGACGAGGAGCTCGCGTCGCTGCAGTTCGCGCTGACCCTGCTGGACGGCGAGTTCGCCTACGCCGAGCCGCTGCGCCTCGCGCTCCAGCAGATCTCGTGGGGCCGCCCGAGCCCGCTCGCGGCGCCCGACCAGCGCACGCTCGCGCTCGGCGTGACCGGCTCGGCCGGCGGCCACGACCTCTCGCAGCGGCTGGCGAAGGTCGAGACCGCGATCTTCCGCCACAAGACGATCACGTTCGACTACTACACGATGGAGCGCGACGAGGTCGGCCCGCGCAAGGTCGACCCCTACCACCTGCTGTTCCAGGGCGGGCAGTTCTACCTCTTGGGCCACTCGCACGAGCGCGACGCGCTGCGCGTCTTCCGCCTCTCGCGCATCCGCGGCAAGGTCGCCTACGCGACGAAGGCCGAGCACGACTTCAAGCGCCCGACGGACTTCGACCCGCGCGCCTACGCCAACCGCGCCGTCTGGCAGTACGGCGACACCGTCGGCACGGCGCAGGTCTGGATCTCCGACCGAATCGCCTGGCAGGTCGAGCGCCACTTCGGCCGCTTCGGCGAGATCGCCCCGGCGAAGCGCAAAGGCGCGCTCTTCAGCACGCCCTACGCGAACGCGCGCCAGCTCGCCTCGTGGGTGCTGAGCCTGGGCGAGAACGCGCGCGTGGAGTCCCCGCCCGAGCTCGCGAAGCTCGTCGCCGAGCGCGTCGCGCTGCTCGCCAAGCGCCACGCGGGCAAGCCGAAGCTGCCGGCCGGGGTCGTGGTGGAGCAGGCCGCTGCCAACGGCGCCGCCGCCGGCGCCCCTCCGGACGGCAACGGCCGCCCGGAGGCCGCGATCCGCCCGGAGCGCTTCGCGCGCCTCGTCACGCTCGCCTCGATCCTGATCGAGGCCGGGCGAGCCGGCGAGCGCCTGCGCGCGGAGGAGGTGTGCGAGCGGCTGCAGATCGACGACGCCGAGCTGCGCGAGGACGTCAGCGTGCTCAACGTCGTCAACTTCGGCGGCGGCTCCTACGTGCTGTACGCCGAGGTCGATGACGACGGCTGGATCGAGGTCGATCCGGAGCCCTACTCCGACAACTTCGCCCGGCCCGCGCGGCTGCTGCCCGTCGAGGCGAAGGCGCTCGTCGCGGCGATCGACCTGATCGGCGAGCACCTCCCCGAGGGCGCGCTGACGAGCGCGCGCCAGAAGATCGTCGACGCGCTCGGCTCCGATCCGATGGAGCAGGGCCTCCAGGTCGCGAGCGCCGGCGGCGACGACTCCGAGATCGCCCGCGTGGTGTCGGAGGCGATCACGGAGCGCAGGCTGCTCGCGCTCGAGTACTACAAGGCCAACGAGGACGAGTTCTCCGAGCGCACCGTCGAGCCCTACGCGCTGATCAACGGCCGCGAGGGCTGGTACGTGGCGACGTTCGACCCCGAGAAGGACGACGTGCGCCACTTCCGCCTCGACCGGATCAAGCACGCGGAGGTCACCAAGCGGGCGTTCGAGCCGCGGCCCGAGGTCGATCCCGCCGCCGACGTCGAGGGCTGGCCGCGCACCGGCGAGGTCGAGGCCTCGCGCACCGCCCGCGTGTGGATCTCGCCGGCGCGGGCGCGCTGGCTGCGCGAGGAGCGGCCCGTCGCCGAGGAGCTCGCGGACGGCTCGATCGTCGTCGAGCTGCGCTTCAAGGGCACCGACTGGCTCGTGCGGCGCGTGCTCGAGGAGGCCGGCGACGCGGCCGTTCTCGACCCGCCGGACGCGCGCGAGGCGGTGCGCCGGGCAGTCGAAAAGCTGGCCGGCGCGTAGCAGTTCCGCGCGGATTTTCGCGCCCCCTCAAGGTTGCACCGTTTATTGGTGCTTGCTTTCGGGGAGGTTTACCCCGAAAATCGGTGCAACTGGGCACCGAAGCGGCCTCTCGATGAGCGGGAGGCGGGTCCACGACAACCAGGCAAGGAGGGGATCTCGATGGGTGCGAGAACCCGAGAGCCGCGGCGCACGCTGCGCTTTACATCAGTGATCTTGGCGCTTGCGGCCGTGGGGGCCGTGGGCGCAACGCCGGCGCAGGCGACGACCGTCGCGCCGGTGTGGCAGTGCCGGGCGAGCGCGCTGTGGGCGTCGATCGCCGGCAACAACCGCGTGGAGCCGGTCCTCGCGAACGGCAATCCGAACACCGCGAACGGCGCGAGCCCCGACCGGCCGCAGTGCGCCTCGGACGAGGCGGGCCTCGGGAACCTCGCGACCCCGCTGGGACTTCCGGCGAACCTCATCAGCGCGAAGACCGCCTCGGCGATCACCGCGATCGCCCCAGACCTCGGGAACCCCATCGGCCAGGCCGTCGACTCGACGGGCAAGGTCGAGGACCTCACGCTCCAGCTGCCGCCGGGCGGCAGCGGCCTGGTCCTGAACGTGCAGGTCGCCACCGCGGAGGCGACCGCCTCGTGCGCGGGCGGGGTGCCGAAGATGACCGGGACCAGCACGGTCGCCGGCCTCAGCGTCAACGGGCAGGGCGGCACGCTCGACCAGGTCGTGCAGCAGCTCAGCCAGGGACTGCAACCGCTCGGCGAGCTGATCACGATCAAGGCCGACGAGCAGATCAAGGACGCGAGCTCGCTGACGCAGCGGGCGCTGCACATCAGCATCATCAACCAGGCCAACC
>DASTWP010000044.1:0-7950 GCA_035765835.1 Solirubrobacteraceae bacterium | reverse complement strand
CGGCGGGCCGGTGAGCCCCCGGCCCGCGCCCCGCCCGCCGCACGTCTCGAGCATGATCGCCGCGACGCCGCTGGTGCAGGACCCGCGCCCGACGCTCGTCGGCGAGCGCGTCAACTCCCAGGGCTCGCGCAAGGCCAAGGAGCTCCTGCTCGCCGACGACTACGACGGCCTCGTGCAGGTCGCCGAGGACCAGGTCGAGGGCGGCGCGCACGTGCTCGACCTCTGCGTCGCCCTGACCGAGCGCCAGGACGAGGACGAGCAGATGCGCCAGGTCGCGAAGCGCGTCAGCCTGACGCAGCCCGCTCCGATCCAGCTCGACTCCACCGCGCCCGAGGTGCTCGAGCGCGCGCGCGAGCAGATTCCCGGCCGCCCGATCGTCAACTCGGTCAACCTCGAGGCCGGCCGCGACAAGCTCGACCGCGTCGTGCCGCTCGCTCTCGCGCACGGCGCCGCGCTGATCGCGCTGACGATCGACGAGGTCGGCATGGCGAAGACCGCCGAGCGCAAGGTCGAGATCGCCACGCGCATCAAGGAGCTCGCGTGCGACGAGCACGGCCTCGACCCCGAGCTGCTCATCTTCGACTGCCTGACGTTCACGCTGACGACGGGCGACGAGGAGTGGCGGCCGAGCGCGGTCGAGACGATCAAGGGGATCGCCGCCATCAAGGAGGCGCTGCCCGGCGTGAAGACCTCGCTCGGCGTCTCGAACGTCAGCTTCGGCGTCTCGCCGAACGCGCGCGCGGTGCTCAACAGCGTCTTCCTGCACCACTGCGTCGAGGCCGGGCTCGACCTCGCGATGGTCAACCCCAACCACATCACGCCCTACGGCGAGATCGACGAGGCCGAGCGCGCGCTCGCCGACGACCTCGTGTTCAACCGCCGCGAGGATGCGCTCGAGCGCTTCATCGGCCACTTCGAGTCCAAGGGGCCCGAGGAGGCCGCCGACGCCGCCGACCCGACCGCGGGCATGGAGCCCGAGGAGGCGCTGCACTTCCACATCCTGCGCCGCAAGAAGGAGGGCGTCGAGGACTGGATCGATCGCTGCGTCGAGAAGATCGGCGCGGTCCCGACGCTCAACGACGTGCTGCTGCCGGCGATGAAGGAGGTCGGCGACAAGTTCGGCGCCGGCGAGCTGATCCTGCCGTTCGTGCTGCAGAGCGCCGAGGTGATGAAGCGCGCCGTCGCACAGCTCGAGCACTACCTCGACAAGATCGAGGGCTACACGAAGGGCACGGTCGTGATCGCGACCGTCTTCGGAGACGTGCACGACATCGGCAAGTCGCTGGTCAACACGATCCTGACCAACAACGGCTACACCGTCGTGGACCTCGGCAAGCAGGTCCCGATCTCGACGATCATCGATGCCGCCAAGGAGCACGAGGCGACCGCGATCGGCCTCAGCGCGCTGCTCGTCTCCACCTCCAAGCAGATGCCCGCGTGCATCCAGGAGCTGCACTCGCAGGGGCTCGGGTTCCCGGTGCTGATCGGCGGCGCGGCGATCAACCGCGACTTCGGCCTGCGCGCGCTCTACCCGGGCGGCCGCGAGAGCGACGACGTCTACGAGCCGGGCGTCTTCTTCTGCAAGGACGCCTTCGAGGGCCTGTCGAAGATGGACCAGATCGTCGACGGCGAGGCGCGCGCCGCGCTCGTCGCCAAGACGCGCGAGGACGCGCAGAGGCTGCGCGAGAAGGGGCCCGAGCCGGAGGCGCTTCCGACCGACGACGACTCCGTGCGCTCCGCCGCGCGCACCGACGCGCCCGTGCCCGAGCCGCCGTTCTGGGGCGTGCGCGCGATCGACGTGCCGCTCGACGACGTCTACCACCACCTGGACACGCACGTGCTCTTCAAGCTGCACTGGGGCGGGCGCGGCGTGAAGGGCGAGGCGTGGCGCAAGCTCGTCGGCGAGGACTTCCAGCCGCGCCTGGAGCGCATGTGGCGCGAGCAGGACTACCTGCGCCCGCGCGCGCTGCTCGGCTACTTCCCCTGCTACAGCGAGGGCAACGACATCGTGGTGCTCGACCCCGAGGACCGCGCGAGAGAGCTGACCCGCTTCGTCTGCCCGCGCCAGCCCAAGCACGACCGCATCTGCCTGGCCGACTTCTACCGGCCCAAGGACAGCGACGAGCTCGACGTCGTCGCGCTGCAGGCCGTCACCGCCGGCAGCGAGGTGACCGACCTGCTCGCCAAGCTCGAGGCCGACGGCGAGTTCGCCGAGCAGCTGTTCGTGCACGGCCTCGGCGTGCAGACCGCCGAGGCGCTCGCCGAATGGCTGCACTCGGTCGTGCGCTCCGACCTCGGCATCCCCGCCGCACAGGGCCGGCGCTACTCGTGGGGCTACCCGGCGGTGCCCGAGCAGTCCGAGCACGAGAAGGTCGACCGGCTGCTCGACCTCTCGCGGATCGGGATGTCGCTCTCGGGCGGCTACGCCCCGATGCCCGAGCAGTCGACGCTGGCGATCGTCGCCCACCACCCCCAGGCCGTCTACTTCGGCATGAAGTCGGGCTTCCTGCCGAAGACCGACAAGCAGGCGCGCGACGAGGTGATCGCCGGCGGCGACCGCGACCCCGCCAACGTCGGCGCGGGCCTCACCGACGCCGATCCGGACGCCGAGCTCGCGCCGTCAGCCTGAGGCCGCGAGCAGTGCGAGCTTGTCCGCGCGCGGCAGGCGCTTGATCCGCGCCTCCTCGCGCATCGCCTCGCTGCGGCCCGGCATCGGCAGCGCGAGCGCGAGCTCCACCGGCAGGCGGCTGCGCGTGTACGCGCTCGCCTTGCCGGCCGCGTGGCGGGCCAGGCGCTTGTCGAGGTCGGCGGTCCAGCCGGTGTAGAGGGTCCCGTCCGCGCAGCGCAGGACGTAGACCCAGGCCATTCAAGCCTCGGCAGCGACCGTCTCGGCGGGCGCGCCCGGGAGCGGCGGGAGCTCGACCGGCGCGGCGTGCATCGCGCGCAGCCGCACGTCCTTCCAGCTCATGCCCTCCTTGAGCAGCGCGGGCGCGCCCATCACGAACGCCGTGGCGATCTCGACCGCCTGCAGGATGATCCCGTAGCCGAGCGCGTCCGCAGTGCCGACGTGGTAGGCGCCGTGCAGCACCGTCACGCACGCCACCTGGAAGGTGCCGAGGTTCGACGGCGTGACCGGCAGCACCGCCGTCACGTTCACCGCGAAGAGCACCGCGGCGGCGGCGCCGAAGCCCGCGACGTGGTCGAGGCCGAGCGCGACGAGCAGCGTGTAGCAGGACAGCGCCTGCAGCGCCCACGCCGCGAGCTGCACGACGGTCGCGGTGCTGCCCAGCTTGGGATGGCGGAAGACCTTCAGCCCGTCGCGCACGCTCGCGACCGCGTCGCGCACCTTCGCCAGCAGCGTCTGCACGCGCCGGAAGCGCGACGGCAGCCCACCGCGCAGCAGCCACGGAGCCGCCAGGACCAGGCCGAGCGCGGCCACCGGCCCGGCGGCGAACGCGAGCAGTGCGCCGTGGCGCCCGTTGAAGAAGTCGACGGTCGAGAACATGATCGCGCCGAGGATCACCAGCGCGAAGATGTTCAGCATCGCCTGCGAGACGATCGTGCCGAGCACGACCGGCAGGTGCTCGCGCGGGCGCCCGGTGCGCCGCGCGACGATCAGCGCGCGCGAGGGCTCGCCGAGACGGGCCGGCAGCGTCGCCGACATCAGCACGCCGATGAACGTGCCCTGCATCGCGTCGGCGCGCCGCACGCGCGCGTGCGGCAGCGCGGCCTTGAGGATCGCGTGCCAGGCGACGCCGCGGACGGCCATCGAGACGCACATGAGGCCGAGCGCGATCAGCACCCAGAGCGGGCTCGATGCCAGCAGCGTGTCGCCGATCTTCGAGATGCCGATCTTCTGCAGCGCGTACCAGGCGAGCGCCACCCCGCCCACGCCGGCGAGGCCGAGCCCTGCGCGGCGGGCGCCCTCGCGGATGCGCCGGCCGACGGTGGGGCGGTCGCGCTCCAGGCTCGGCACGCGCGCGGCGCGCACCTTCGGCTCCAGGTCCGCGGGCTTGGCGCCGAGGCGCAGCCTGGCCGGCTCCTCGCCGGGGGCGTGCGCGAGCGCGATCGCGTCCTCGTAGGCCTCGAGCACCTCGGCCGCGACGGTCGGCCAGGCGTAGCGCTCCGCGCGCTGGCGGGCGTTGACCGCCAGCCCCGCGATGCGCTCGCGGTCGAGCGCGAGGTCGCGCAGCGTCTCGGCAAGCGCGGTCGCGTCGCCGCGCGGGACGAGGACCCCGTCGACGCCGTCGCGGACCACCGCGTTGTATCCGGGGATGTCGCTGGCGACGACCGGTGTGCCCTGCGCGAAGGCCTCCGTGAGGATCATCCCGAAGCTCTCGCCGCCGAGCGACGGCGCGCACAGCAGGTCGGCGGAGGCGACGGCGGCGAACTTCTCCTCGTCGCTGACCTTGCCGAGCGCGGTGATGCCGTGGCGGTCCAGCAGCAGCGGCTCGATGTCCTCCTCGCTCGCGCCGACGAGCACCAGCTCGGCCGGCACGTGGTCGCGCAGCGCCTCGAAGGCGCGCAGCAGGATCGGCAGGCCCTTGCGCTCGACGGCCTGGCCGATGAACGCGATCCGCAACGGGCGGGCGGGATCGGCCGGCGGAGCGGCGGCCGGAGCCTCGGGCACCTCGACGCCGTTGGGGATGATCCGGTAGCGGCCGCCGAAGAAGCGCTTGCCGGTCCACTCGGCGGCGTGCGAGACGGCGATCCGCACCTGCAGGTGGTTCAACCGCCAGCGGGCGCCGATGAGGTTCGCGAAGTTGTTCGTGAGCTGGTTGTCGGAGTAGCAGTGGAACGTGCCGACGCGGGCCGCGCCCGGGAAGCCGATCGCGTCCCAGCTGAGCGCCGGCGCAACGGGCTCGTGCACGTGGACGACGTCGAAGGCGCCCTGCTCGAGCTCGCGGCGCAGGCGCACGATCGCGGCCGGCGCGAGCGTGAGGTTCGACACCGCCCCATTGGCCGGGATGCCGAAGGTGCGCCCGAGCGGGATCAGGTAGTCGGGCATCTCGCGGGCCTGCGGGCGGGCCCCGCGGTGCAGGCGGGTCGAGAGCGTGTCCGGCGGGTCGAACGGCGCGAGCACGCGCACGTGGTGGCCTGCGTCGATGAACTGCTCGGCCAGCGCCTCGATGTGCCGCGTCACGCCGCCCGGATACGTCCACGAGTAAGGGGACACCAGGGCGATGCGCATCCGGGTGAATGCTACCGAGCACGCACCCCGGATCCGCGGGGATGTCAGACCACTATCCTTTGTGAAGTGACGGCGCAGCGGCACTTCGTCAAGTACACGTTCCTGAAGGTCGATCCTGCCTGGCGCAGGCGCGAGGACCAGGCCCGCGGGATCGACAAGCGCGAGTTCCTCGCGGCCTGCGAGGACTTCGCCTCGGACCACCTGCTGCAGTCCTTCAGCCTCGTCGGCACGCGCGGCGACGCCGACCTGATGCTCGTCGCCGAGGCGGAGAACCTGGACCGCATCCACGAGTTCCACGTCGTGCTCGGCCAGAGCGGGCTGATGAAGTGGTGCACGCAGCCCTACTCGTTCCTCGGCCTGCGCAAGACGAGCGAGTACTCCGAGGACGTGCGCAACATCCCGCGCGCGTTCCGCGGCCGCTACCTGTTCGTCTACCCGTTCGTGAAGACGCGCGCCTGGTACGCGCTGCCGGCCGAGGAGCGCTGGCGCGTGATGCAGGAGCACATCAAGATCGGCCGCGAGTACCCGGCGGTCGACAACCACACGACGTACTCGTTCGGCTTCGACGACCAGGAGTTCGTCGTCGCGTTCGACACCGACGACGCCGGCGCGTTCCTCGACCTCGTGCAGCGCCTGCGCACGACGGAGGCCTCGTCCTACACGCTGCGCGACACTCCCAGCTTCACCTGCCTGCGCGTCTCGCTGGAGCGCGCGCTGGGCGCCCTCGACGGCGACCCCGTCCCGACCCTGGAATCCCTGCCTGCATGAGCACCGAGCTGAGCGCCGACTTCGGCGAGATCCGCGACATCACGATCATCGGCGCGGGCCCCGTGGGCCTGTGCACCGCCTTCTGGGCGGGCATGCGCTCGGCGAGCGCGCGCATCGTCGACTCGCTTCCGGAGATCGGCGGCCAGTGCACGACGCTCTATCCGGAGAAGTGGATCTTCGACGTGCCGGGCCATCCGCGCGTGATGGCGAAGGACCTCGTCGAGAACCTGCGCGAGCAGGCGCTCGGGCAGTTCGACGTGCCCGTCCACCTGGAGACGACCGCCGACTCGATCTCCTACGAGGGCGAGGGCGACGACCGCATCGTCGTGCTGCACACCGACCGCGGCGAGCTGCGCTCGCGCACGCTGGTCGTCTCCGGCGGCCACGGCGCGTTCGAGCCGAAGAAGCTGCCGGTCTCCGACGTCGACATAGAGCCGTGGGAGGGCCGCGGCGCGTCGTACCTGGTCGGCGACAAGTCCGAGTTCTCGGGCAAGCGCGTCGTGATCGTGGGCGGCGGCGACAGCGCCTGCGACTGGGTCCTGAACCTGCTCGACACCGCGGCGAAGGTCTCGCTCGTGCACCGGCGCGAGGGCTTCCGCGCGCACGAGGCGACGGTCGCCCAGGTGCACGAGGCCGCGCAGGGCGAGAGCGTCGACCTCCACGTCCCCTACGTCGTCAAGGAGGTCGCGGGCAACGGCCAGGTCCAGGGCGTGGTGCTGCACCACGCGCAGGACGAGGGCGACCCGATCGAGCTCGAGTGCGACGCGATCCTGCTCCAGCTCGGCTTCTCGACGAAGCTCGGCCCGCTGAAGGAGTGGGGCTTCGAGCTCGACAAGAACGCGATCGTCGTCGACCAGCAGTGCAAGACGAACCTCGAGCGCGTGTGGGCGTGCGGCGACATCGCGACGTTCGACGGCAAGATCAAGCTGATCGCCACCGGCTTCGGCGAGGCCGCGATCGCGGTCGCGCAGGCCGTGCACACGATCCGTCCCGACATGAAGCTCCAGCCCGCCTACTCGACGAACACGGGCGTGCCCGGCGGCGCCGAGGGGCAGCCGTAGCCGGCGCGGCGAAAGCCGACCCCGTCAGGTTCGATCCGGAGGCGGCGATCGCGCACCTGCGCGCGGCCGACCCGGTGCTCGCGCGGCTGCTCGACGAGTGCGGCCCGCCGCAGATGGTGCGCGACCCGTCGCGCCCTGGGCCCGACGACCACTACGGCGCCCTGCTGCGCGCGATCGTCGGCCAGCAGCTCTCGACGACCGCCGCGCGCGCGATCTACGGCCGGCTGGTCGAGCGCTTCGGCGGCCGCACGCCGTCGCCGCAGCAGCTGCTCGACGACGACCCCGAGGAGATGCGGCCCGCGGTCGGGCTCTCGCGCGCGAAGGTCGCATCGCTGCGCTCGCTCGCCGAGCACGTGATCTCGGGCGAGCTCGAGCTCGAGCGCGTCGCCGAGCTGCCCGACGAGGAGCTGATCGCCGAGCTCGTCGCCGTGAAGGGCATCGGCGTCTGGACCGCGCACATGTTCCTGATGTTCCAGCTCGAGCGACCGGACGTGCTCGCCGTCGGCGACCTCGGCATCCGCCGCGCCGTCGAGCGCGCCTACGGTCTGCCGGCGCTCCCGGACGCCGACGAGCTGACCGCCCTGGCCGAGCCGTGGCGCCCGTACCGCTCCGCGGCCTGCCGGCTGCTCTGGCACTCGCTGGACAACGCGCCCGCCTAGGGCTTCGCGCAGCTCTGCGGCAGCGGCGGCGCGGGCGCGTCGGGGACGCGGCCGTCGCCCCAGGCGTGCCAGAGGTCGTAGACCGGCCACGTGTGCGTGAGGCCGGCGTCGACGAGGCCGACCGGGAAGGTCGGGTCGTCGCGGAACGTGTACTGCACGGCGGCGGCGATGCGCGGGTCGCGCTTGAACGCGGTGAGGGTGTCGTCCAGTGCGCGGCAGTCGCGGCGCAGGGCGGCGGGCTTCTCGGAGCGGTTCTCGCCGGCGTGCGTGC
>DASTWP010000043.1:0-9119 GCA_035765835.1 Solirubrobacteraceae bacterium | reverse complement strand
CGTGTGGCCGTGGACGTCGCGGTGGTGGTAGGGGTTCTGGATCACGCCGCGGAGCGCGTCGAGCTCCGGCAGGACCTGCCGCGTGGCGCCGACCGCGTCCATCAGCTCGAGGCCGCGCTGCGCGTCGTCGGCCCCGACGATGCGCTTGAGCTCGGCGAAGATCCGCTCGCCGGCGACGGCGGCGAGGCCGGGCGCCTGCGCGCGCGCCGCCGCGATGGTGTCCGGGTCGGCCTCGAAGCCGAGCTCGACGGCCAGGCGCGGAAGGCGCATCACCCGCAGCGGGTCCGCGGCGAAGGCCTCGGGACCGACCATCCGCAGCCGCCGCGCCTCGATGTCGGCCATCGCGCCCGTCGGGTCGACCGGATCGCCGCCGCCGAGGGGCTCGGCGATCGCGTTCACGGTCAGATCGCGCGCCCGCAGGTCGGCCTCGAGCGAGCCGCCCTGGAGCGGCGTGAAGTCGACCTGCCACGCCTGCTCGGGCCCGACCACGCGCCAGGCGCCGAACGCGTCGGAGAGCTCGAAGGCGGCGCCGCCGCTGCCACGCGCGAGCGCCCGCGCCGCGTCGCGGACCTCGCCGTCGAGCACGACGTCGATGTCGGCGCACGCCGGCCGGCGGCCGAGCAGCCGGTCGCGCACCCAGCCTCCCACGAGCCATGCCGGCCGCTCGCCGACCGCGGCGCGGACCTGCGCGAGCACGTCCGTCACAGCGGCTCCCCGTCGCGGTGCGCCGCTCGCGGCACGCGCGCGGTCAGGCCGCAGGTGACCTCGTAGTTGATCGTGTCCAGGCGCCGCGCCATCTCCTCCGCCGGGATGCCGGGCCCGATCAGCACGACCTCGTCGCCGCGCCCCACCCCGCCGCCGTCAGGGCCGAGGTCGACCGTGACGTTGTCCATGCTCACGGTGCCGGCGAGCGGGAAGCGCCGGCCGCCGATCAGGACCTCGGCGTTGTTCGTCAGCGCGCGCCGCACGCCGTCGCCGTACCCCAGCGGGATCGTGCCGATCACCGTCTCGCGCTCCGCGACGAACCGGCGGCCGTAGCCGGCGGACTCACCGGGCGCGCAGCGCTTGATCTCCGCGACGTAGGAGACGAGCTCGAGCGCAGGCTCGAGGCCCTGCGCCGCCGCGTCCTCACCGAACGGGTCGAGGCCGTAGATCGCGACGCCGGGCCGCACCATGCCGAAGTGCGACGCGGCGTCGCGCAGCATGGCGGCGCTGTTCGCGGCGTGGACGACGATGCCGGGGTGCTGCGCCTGCAGCGGCTCGACCCACGCGCGGAAGCGCTCGAGCTGCTCGCCGAAGAACGCGTCGCCGCGCTCGTCGGCGGTCGCGAAGTGCGTCATCGCGCCCGCGAGCTCGACGCCGTCCGCGCGCGCCGCGGCGGCCGCGACCGCGCTCGCCTCCTCGGGGTCGCGCGTGCCCAGCCGGCCCATCCCGGTGTCGAGCTTGACGTGCACGCGGCCGCCCCCGCGCTCGGCGACCGCGCCGACGAAGTCCTCCCGCCAGCCGACGACCTCCGCGCCCGCGGTGAGCGCGACGCCCAGCTCGTGCTCGGTCAGCGACCCGAGCACGAGCAGCGGGGCGTCGATCCCCGCGCGGCGCAACTCTGCGGCCTCGTGCGCTGTCGCGACGCCGAGCCGGTCGGCGCCGCCCGCGAGCGCCCCGCGCGCCGCGGCGAGGGCGCCGTGCCCGTAGCCGTCGCCCTTTACGACCGCGCAGATCGCGACGCCCGGCGCGCAGGCGGCGCGCAGGCGCTGCACGTTGCGCTCGATCGCGCCGACGTTCACGCGGGCGAGCGCCCGGACCTGCTGACCCATGCGCGCAACCTAGCGACCTACGGCTCCGGCCACGCGTACGGCAGCGCCTCGATCACGTCCCGCGCGATCAGGCCGTCGGCGCCGCGCTCGGCGGCGGCGATCAGCCCGGCGCGGGCGTGCAGGCGCACGCCTGCGCATGCCGCCGTGAACGGCTCGACGCCGCGGGCGAGCAGCGCCGCGACGACGCCGCTGAGCACGTCGCCCGTGCCCGCCGTCGCAAGGCCGCCCGTCGAGCCGGCGCTCACGCCGACGAGGCCGCCCGCAGCGGCGACGAGCGTGTCGTCGCCCTTCAGCACGACCACCGCCTGCGCCTGCGCCGCCGCCTCGCGCACGTAGCGCAGCCGGTGCGCCTCGACCTCGCCCGACTCGATGCCGAGCAGCCGCCCGAGCTCACCCGCGTGCGGCGTCAGGACCGTGGGCGCGCGCCGCCCGGCCAGCGCGCCGAGCTCGCCGGCATGGGCGTTCAGGCCGTCCGCGTCGAGCAGCAGCGCGACCTCGGCGCGCCGTGCCAGCTCGCGCGCGAACGTGCGCGCGCCGTCGCTGCGCCCGATGCCCGGGCCGAGCACGAGCGCGCCGCCGCGCTGCGCCGCCTCGAGCACCGGCTCGACGCCCTCGCGCGTGTGCGCGCCGCCGGCGTCCGGCAGCCCGCGCGTCATCACCTCGACGAGCCGCCCTGCGAAGACGTCCTGCAGGGAGGCCGGCACGCACGCCGTCACGTAGCCCGCGCCGGTGCGCGCCGCGGCCTCGGAGGCCATCAGCGGCGCGCCGGTCAGTCCGCGCGCGCCGCCCGCGACGAGCACGTGCCCGCTCTTGAACTTCGTCCACCCGGCCTCGCGGCGCGGCAGCGTCGCGAGGACGGCCTCGTCGTCGATCAGCCCGACCTGCGGGCCCCCCACCGGCGCGCCGCCGGGGATCCCGATGTCGACCACGTGCACCTCGCCGGCGTGCGTCTTGCCGGGGTTGATCCACAGGCCCGGCTTCGGCGCCGCGAACGTCGCGGTCGCCACGGCGCGCACGGCCTCACCATCGATCTCCCCCGTCGACGCGTCGACGCCGCTCGGCACGTCCGCGGCCACGAGCGGCGCGTCGCAGGCGCGCATCGCCGCGATCGCCTCCGCCGCCGCGCCGCGCGGCGCGCCCTCGAAGCCCGTCCCGAGGACGGCGTCGACCACGACCGCCGCGCCCTCGAGCGCCCCCGCCGCGAACGGCTCGATCCCCTCCACGCGCTCCGCGTTCGCGCGCGCGTCGCCGCGCAGCTCCTCGACCGGCGCGAGCGCCAGCACGCGCACCTCGCGCCAGGCCTCGCGCAGCAGCCGCGCCACGACGTAGCCGTCGCCGCCGTTGTTGCCCTTCCCGCAGACCACGACGACGAGGCCCTCGGGCACCACCTCCTGCACGACGCGCGCGAGCCCCTCCCCCGCGCGCTCCATCAGGTCGATCCCCGCGATGCCGCGCTGCTCGATCGCCCACGCGTCACTGGCGCGCATCGCCTCCGCGTCCGGCAGCGCCAGCAGCCAGCCCGGAAGGGGTGCCGAAGGCGGCCACGTGGCCGCCGGAGGCGGGTCCCCGTCGCCGGAGGCGACATCGTTTCGACGGGTCACGCGAGCACCGCCACCGCGCCGGCCGTGCCGCGCGAGTGCGTCAGCGAGACGCGCACCTCCACGCCCAGCTCGGCCGCCCGCGCCGCGGCCGAGCCGTGCAGGCGCAGCCCCACGTCCGCCCCGCCGGCGAGCACCTCGACCTCGCGCGGGCGGAAGACGTCCAGCCCGAGCGCCTTCGTCACCGCCTCCTTCGCGCAGAAGCGCGCCGCCAGGTGCTGCGCCGGCCGCACGTGCGCGGCGGCGTAGTCGCGCTCGCCGGCCGTGAAGAGGCGCTCGGCCAGGCCGGGGCGCCGCTCGAGGGCGGCCTCCATGCGGTCGATCTCGAGCAGGTCGAGGCCCACGCCGTGCACGGCGTGTTTTCTACTCGACCGTGACGGTCTTCGCGAGGTTGCGCGGCTGGTCGACGTTCAGGCCGCGCCGGCGCGCGATCCGGTAGGCCAGCAGCTGGAGCGGTATGACCGCAAGCAACGGCTGCAGCATCCAGTCGCTGCGCGGCACGCGCACGACGCTCTCGGCGTGCTCGCCGATCGCCTCGTCGCCCTCGGTCGCGATCGCGATCACGTGCGCGCCGCGCGCGCGCACCTCCTGCATGTTCGAGACCACCTTCTCGAGCACCGGCGAGGCGGTGGCGACGCACACGACCGGCGTGTCCTCGTCGAGCAGCGCGATCGGGCCGTGCTTCATCTCGCCGGCCGCGTAGGCGTCGGTCGAGATGTAGGAGATCTCCTTGAGCTTCAGCGCCCCCTCGAGCGCGACCGGCAGCCCGACGTGGCGGCCGAGATAGAGGAAGAACTCGCGCTGCCAGTGGCGCTCGGCGATCTCGTCGACCTGCGGCTCGACCCTCGCCAGCAGCTCCTCGATGCAGTGCGGAATGCGCTTGATCTCGCCGACGAGCGCCGCGATCCGCTCGCGCTCGAGCGTGCCGCGCAACTCCGCCAGGCGCAGCCCGAGCAGGTACATCACGGCGACCTGGCAGACGAAGGTCTTCGTCGCGGCGACCGACACCTCGAGGCCCGCGCGCGTGTACAGCACGCCGTCCGCGTCGCGGGTGGCTTGCGAGCCCATGATGTTCGTGATCGCCAGCACCGTCGCACCGCGCTCGCGCGCGATCCGCATCGCCGCGAGCGTGTCCGCCGTCTCGCCCGACTGCGTGATGCCGATGACGAGATCGCCGGGGCCCACGACCGGATTGCGGTAGCGGTACTCGGACGCGACGTCCATCTCGACCGGGATCCGCGCCCACTCCTCGACGGCGTAGCGCCCGATCAGGCCGGCGTGGTAGCTCGTGCCGCAGGCGACCACGACGATCCGTTTGACGTCGCGCAGCAGCGCCTCGTCGAGCGCGCCCTCGTCGTCGAGGTCGACGCCGTCGCCGCGCGCGGTGCGATCGGCGATGGTCTCGGCGACGACGTCCGCCTGCTCGTGGATCTCCTTGAGCATGAACGTCTCGTAGCCGCCCTTCTCGGCGGTCTGCTCGTCCCAGTCGATCTGCTTGACAGGCCGCTCGCGCTCCGCGCCGTCCGTCCCGAAGAAGCGCGCGCCCTGCGGCGTGATCTCGACGATCTCGTCGTTCTCGATGTACTGCACGAGGCGCGTGTGCGCGAGGAACGCCGGCACGGCCGAGGCGAAGAACGCCTCCTGCTCGCCGAGGCCGACGATCAGCGGGCACTCCTTGCGCGCGCCGACGAGGACGTCGGGCTCGTCGCGGCTGAGCGCGACGAACGCGAAGTGGCCATGGAGCTCGCCGAAGGTGCGCTGCACCGCTTCGAGCAGGCTGCCGCTCGCGTAGTGGTGCGAGACGAGGTGCGCGATGACCTCGGCGTCGGTCTCCGAGGTGAAAACGGCGCCCATGTCGAGCAGGCGCTGCTTGAGCGCGACGTAGTTCTCGACGATCCCGTTGACGACGACGTGGATGCGGTCGGAGGTGTCGAAGTGGGGATGCGCGTTGGCCTCGTTGACGCGGCCGTGCGTGGCCCAGCGGGTGTGGCCGATGCCGGTCGTCGCCGGGCGCTCGGCGATCGCCACGGCGCCGGCCGGATCGGCCGGCTGCGCGACCGCGGCGCGCAGGTGCTCCAGGTTGCCGACGGCGCGGACCGAGCGGATCTCGTCGCCCGCGAGCACCGAGATGCCGGCCGAGTCGTAGCCGCGGTACTCGAGCTTCGTCAACCCCTCCAGCAGCAGCTCCTGCACGGGGCGCTTGCCCACGTACCCCACGATGCCGCACATGCGCGCAGTCTAGTGCCGGGCCGCAAGGCCTCGGACGGCCGCGACGAGCCGCTCGCAGGCGGCGTCGGCCTCCTGCGCGCTGGGCGCCTCGACCATCACGCGCACGAGCTGCTCGGTGCCGCTCGGGCGCACGAGCACGCGGCCGCGGCCCTCGAGCCTGCCGCTCTCGGCCTCGATCGCGTCGCTGAGGCCGGGCGCCGCCATCGCCTCGTCGCGGTCCGCGACCGTGACGTTGACGAGCCGCTGGGGCAGCTTCTGCATCGCGTGGCGCTCGGCGAGGTCGGCGCCTCCGAGCGCCTCGAGCGCGAGCAGCGCGCTGGCGATGCCGTCGCCGCTGGGGACGAACGCGGTGTCGATGATGTGGCCGGACTGCTCGCCGCCGAGGCTCCAGCCCCGGCTGCGCAGCTCCTCGAGCACGTAGCGGTCGCCGACCGCGGTCGTGGCGACCTCGATGCCCGCCTCCGCCATCGCCTGGTGAAAGCCGTAGTTGGTCATGACCGTCACGACGACGCCGCCCCCCGTCAGGCGGTCCTGCCCGCGCAGGTGCAGCGCCGCCAGCGCGATCAGCTCGTCGCCGTCGACGACCTCGCCGCGGCGGTCGATCGCCAGCGCGCGGTCGCCGTCCCCGTCGAAGGCGAAGCCGGCGTCGTGGCCGCCCTCGCGTACCGCGGCGATCGCGCCGTCGAGGTGCGTGGAGCCGCAGCCGTCGTTGATGTTGCGCCCGTCGGGCGTGTCGGCGATCGCCGACACGGTCGCGCCCAGGCGGCGGAAGATCTCCGGCGCCGCGCTGTGCGTCGCGCCGTTGGCGCAGTCGAGCAGGATGCTGCGGCCGCTCAGGTCCAGCGCGGCGAAGCGCTCGTGCAGCGCGCGCAGGTAGTCCTCCTCGGCGCCGCGCAGGTCGCGGATGTGGCCGGTCCGCGCGGCGGTCGCGACCGGCTGCTCGAGGCGCTCCTCGATCGCGAGCTCCTCCTCGTCGGAGAGCTTGAAGCCGTCGGCGCCGAAGAACTTGATGCCGTTGTCGCGGAAGGGGTTGTGCGAGGCGCTGATGACCGCCGCGAGGTCGAAGCCGTAGCGGCGCAGCAGCAGCGGGGCGGCGGGCGTGGGCAGCACGCCCCCGAGCAGCACGTCGCCGCCCGCCTCGGCGACGCCGGCGGCGAGCGCGGCCTCGAGCATCGGCCCCGACTCGCGCGTGTCGCGGATCACGAGGACCTGCGGGCGCTCCGTATCGAGGCCGGCCGTGGCCGCGCGGCCGAGCGCGAGCGCGAGCTCCGCCGTCAGCACCTCGCCGGCGGCGCCACGGACGCCGTCGGTCCCGAACAGCTTGCGGGTCAAGGCTCCCCGCGCTTTAGCGCTTGCTGAACTGCGGCCGCTTGCGGGCCTTCTTCAGGCCGGCCTTCTTGCGTTCCTTGGCGCGCGCGTCGCGCGTCAGGAAGCCGCGGCGCTTGAGCTCGCCGCGCAAGTTGGGATCGGCCTCGAGCAGCGCTCGCGAGATGCCGTGGCGCAGCGCGCCCGCCTGCGCCGAGACGCCGCCGCCGTGCAGGCGCGCGACGACGTCCATGCGCGTCTCGTAGCCGACGGTCTCCAGCGGCTGGCGAATGTTGCGCTGCAGCGTGCCGCGCGGGAAGAAGGCGTCCAGCGGGCGGCCGTTGATGACGTACTCGCCGCTGCCGGGCTTGAGCGTGACGCGCGCGACCGCCGTCTTGCGCTTGCCCGTCGCGCGGTAGCGCGCGCCCGACGCGAGGTCGATCGTCACGGCCGCGATCGGCTCGGAGAGCGCGTCCTCCTCCTCCTGGGCGGCCAGCGCGGCGGCCTCCTCCTCGGCCTCCTGGCGCGCGAGCGGGTCCTCGCCCTCGGGGACGAGGTCGAGCTCGAGGTCGGCACCCGGGATCTCCGGCTTGGCGCGCGGGGTCTCGGGGACCTCCTGCTGGGCGGCCGGCTCCTCGGCGGCGGGGGCCTCGGCGACAGGCTCCTCCGCGGCAGCGGGCTCCTCGGCGGCAGCGGGCTCCTCCGCGGCAGGCGCCTCGGCCTCCGCGACGGGCTCGGGCACCGCGTCGGGGGCGGGGGTCTCCTGGGCCGGGGCCTCCTCGGCAGGGGTCTCCTCGGCCGGGGCCTCCTCGGCGGCGGGCTCCGACCCACCGCCTTCGGCGGCGTGTGCCCGGGGCTCCGGGGTCTCCTCCGGCGCCTCGGCGTCGTTCGGCGTCTCGTCGGCCATCAGGACTTGATCTCCATCGGTTGCGGCTGCTGCGCCACGTGCGGGTGCTCGGGCCCCGCATAGACCTTCAGCTTGGTGAGCTGCTTGCGCGCAAGGCGATTGCGGGGAAGCATCCCCTTGACGGCCTTGCGGATGACCTCCTCCGGCCGGCGCGCGAGCATCTCCTCGAGCGAGCGCTCCTTGATGCCGCCGGGGTACCCGGTGTGGCGGTAGTACTTCTTGTCCGCCCGCTTGTTGCCCGTGACGTGGATGCGCTCCGCGTTCACGACGACGACGAAGTCGCCGGTGTCGCAGTGCGGCGTGTACTCGGGCTTGTTCTTGCCGCGCAACGCATCGGCGATCTGCGTGGCGAGACGGCCGAGCGTCTGCCCGGTCGCGTCCACCACCAGCCAGTTGCGCTCGCGGGTCTCCGGATTGGCGACGTAGGTCTTCATGGCGTGAGAACGCCGCGCTGAGAGGGCGCGGCGAGAGGCATCATGGTAGCTGCTTCCCGGGAGCGGGTGCGTCCGGGCCCGGGCTAGCGCGGGCAGCGCAGGACCGCGACGTCCTCGGTCACGCCGATCCCGGCGGAACGCGGCCCCGGCAGCTGCCCGGTCGCGAAGCTCTGAAGCGTCGCGGTGCGACCGTCCAGCGGCATCAGGATCGTGCGGTACTGGTCGTAGCGCATGCTGCCGCTGCGGCGGAAGCGGCCCGAGCGCAGGACGTACGGGAAGCGCGGGGTGGGCCCGCTCGGAGCATGGATCGTGAGACGCAGGCAGGCGTGCGGGGGCGGCGCGATCGCGGTGATCGTCGCGCGCGAGCGGCCCGGCGGCAGCCAGCCGTCGCCGGCGGGGCCGCGGATGCGCCACAGCGCGCGCGGCGGTCCGACGAAGCGATCCAGTCGCAGGCCGTGCGGACCGAACACGTTCGAGCGCAGGATCGTGCGCGCCGCGAAGCCGTAGGAGTGGTAGCCCTGGAAGCTCGCCAGGTAGCGCGGGATCACCCCTCCGGAGCCCAGCCGCATCAGTCCCGTGCGCGGATCGACGAGCACGCGCTCGATGTCGCCCGCCCACGCCTGTCCGCCGAAGCCCCTGTTCCACGTCCTGCGCTCCCCCGGCATCACGATCATCGTCTGCAGCGAGCCGTTGAAGAACTGCTCCTGGGCGATCTCGTACATCGGGCCGGGATCGAGCGACTGGCCCTGGTCCCACAGCGCCACCGGCTTGCCGTGGCTCGCTTGGTCGATGATCGTCTGCTGCTCGAACGTCAGCGTCGGGAACGTGGTCA
>DASTWP010000042.1:0-5334 GCA_035765835.1 Solirubrobacteraceae bacterium | reverse complement strand
GCATGGTCTCGAACGCCGGCGCGCCCTTCGGCGGCGTCAAGCAGTCGGGCTTCGGCCGCGAGGGCGGCCCCGAGGGCATCGAGGAGTACCTCGAGACGAAGTACGTCGCGATGAACCTCGGGACCGACCCGGTCACGCCATAGGCGTGGCTACGGCAGCACCGCCTCGATCTCGCTGGTGAAGTTCGCGTAGCCCGAGACGTTCGGGTGGTAGGACTCCGACAGCGGGTTGGACTGGCCGTTCAGCCACTCCGACGACGAGCAGACCTCGTGCGGCAGGAACGCGTTGCGCGGGTCCACGAACGTGAACCCGTGCGCCGTGACGCGCGCCTTGATCGTGTTGTCGAGCAGGTCGCCGGTGTTGTTCAGCGACTTCTCGTTCGAGGACGTCAGCGCGTTGAAGTTGCACGTCGTCCCGGTCGAGGTGAACAGGTGCGGATAGCCCAGCACCACCACGTGCGCGTTCGGCGCCCGTGAGCGGATGTCGTTGTAGGTGGTGTCCAGCAGCGCCGGCAGCTTGTTCTGGATGAACGAGTTGGCGCTGCTGATCGAGCTCCCGCACGTGAAGTAGTACAGGGCGCAGTTGAGGATCACGTTGCTGAAGCCGGCGTCGTTGCCGCCGATCGTGATCGTCACCAGGTTCGTCGTGCTGCTCAGCGTTCCGAGCTGATTCGCGTTGACGTCCGTCGTCTTGGCGCTACTGCATGCCTGGAAGCTGAGCGCGTAGCCCTTCGCGGACGCGATCTGGGGCGCGTACGCGTCCGGGCTGCGGTCACAGCTCGTCCCGTCGTTGTAGTAGGTCCTGGTCCCGACGCCCGAGGAATACGAATCCCCGAGCGCGACGTACTGCGATTGGGCCGCGGCGGTCGCCGCGGGCACGAACAGCCCCACGCAGACCGCGGCAACGCCGGCACAGCGGCGCCAATTCCTCATACCTACCTCCTCCTGGGTACTGCTTTTCCGTCCGGGACAGGAAGGGACGACGCTCGCTGCGGCTGAACACGAACGCGGACGGCGCGTCTTCTACAGGGCGCGAACGCGCCAAGTCAAGTCGGGCGCGGTGCGGCTCAGCGGCGGCGGTGGCCGAAGCGGAAGCGGCGGAACTCGAACTCGGCGCCGCCGAGCAGCGCGATGAGGATCCGGAACGGCAGCGTGACGATGTCGAGGATCAGCCCGACGATCATCAGCAGCGCGGAGACGATGGCGCCGATCATTCCCGCGTGATACCCGCCGGCGCGGGTCTTCGATGCGGCCCATAGACTCGCGCCCGGCCGTGCCCCGCTTCGTCGATCTCTCCGCGCCCATCACGCAGAGCCCGCCCGAGCTTCCCGAGCCGCTGCGCACGGAGATCGAGTACCGCGATCACGCCCAGGGGGCGCAGCACATCGAGCAGATGCTCGGAGTGCCGGCGGAGCTGCTGCGCGACGGCGAGGGCTGGGCCGTCGAGACCTTCCGCAATTTCGGCACGCACAACTCCACGCACGTCGACGCGCCGTGGCACTACAACTCGACCGTCGGCGGCGAGCGCGCGCGGACGATCGACGAGCTGCCGCTCGAGTGGTTCCACCAGCCCGGCGTGGTACTCGACTTCGCGCACAAGGACGACGGCGACGCGGTCACCGCCGAGGAGGCGCAGGCGGAGCTCGAGCGGATCGGGCATGCGCTCGCGCCGCTCGAGATCGTGCTCGTGCGGACCGGGCGGGACGCGTTCTACGGCGAGCCCGACTACATGGCCCGCGGCTGCGGCGTCACCGCGGAGGCCACGCGCTGGCTCTTCGAGCAGGGCGTGCGCGTGATGGGCATCGACGCCTGGGGCTGGGACCGCCCGCTGCACCTGCAGGCGGCCGAGGCCGTCGAGCGGCGCGAGCCGGGGATCTTCTGGGCGGCGCACCAGGCGGACCTCCCGTACTCGCAGATCGAGCGGCTGTGCAACCTCGGCGAGCTGCCGCCCGTTGGGTTCACCGTGAGCTGCTTTCCCCTGCGCCTCGTCGGCGGCAGCGCCGCACCCGCGCGCGCCGTCGCCGTGTTGCACGACTGATGCTGCTCGGAGCCGGGCTCCTCGCCGCCCTCGCGGCCGTCGCCGCCGCGCCCGCGCACGGCGACCCGCTGACCCGCGGCGTGCCGCCCGCGGTCGCCGAGGGCCCGCCCGGGCGCGTCGCGCTCAGCGGCCCCTGGGTCGAGCGCGACGACCCGGCCGACCAGGGCCTCGCCCGCGGCTGGTCCAGCGGCCGCTTCGGCGGGCGCAGCGTCTCGGTGCCCTACTCGCCGAACGCCGTGCAGACGACCGGGCGGGCGGGCGTCGTCTCCGATCAGGGCTCGGTCGCCTGGTACCGCGCGCACTTCGCCGTGCCGCGCGACGGCGACTACGCGCTCGACTTCGAGTCGGTCAACCACGTCGCGACGGTGTGGCTGGACGGGCGCCTGCTCGGCTCGCACACCGGCGAGTTCCTGCCGTTCGAGCTGCGGGCGCGGATGCGCAGCGCGCGCGTGCACACGCTCGTCGTGCGCGCCGACTGGCGCGACCCGAAGGCGATGAAGGCCCAGGGCTGGCACCAGACGTGGTTCAACTTCGGCGGCATCAACCGCGAGGTCACGCTGCGGCCGCTCGGCAGTGCGGACATCACCGCACCGGACGTGCGCACGCAGCTGCTGCCGGGCGGCGCGGCGCGCGTGACGGTCACCGCGACGGTGGCCAATCTCGCCCGCGCGCGCACGGTGACGCTGACCGGCGCGCTCGGCCCGGTGCCGCTGCGCTTCGCGCCGGGGCGGCTCGCGCGCGGGGCGAGCGCGCGCTTCACGAGCACCGTCGTCGTCGAGCGCCCGGACCTCTGGGGGCCGGGGCACCCGGCGCTCTACCGCCTGCGGCTCGACGTCCCCGGGCAGGCGTCGTGGCGCCAGCGCGTCGGCCTGCGCGAGCTCACCTGGCGCGGCGGCGAGCTGCGCCTGAACGGCCGCCCGCTGCGCCTGCGCGGCGCGTCGCTGCAGGAGGACGCGCCGGGCCGCGGCGACGCGCTGACGAGCGCCGACATGGACGCGATCGTCGGTGAGCTCCAGGCCATCGGCGCGAACGCGACGCGCGCGCAGCACCCGCTCAGCCCGGCGCTGCTCGAGCGCCTCGACGCCGCGGGCATCCTCGTGTGGCAGGGCATCGGCCCGATCGACTCGCCCGGGTCGTGGACCTCCACCACGCCGGCGCTCCAGGCCGCGGCGCGCGCCCGCGTGCGGGTGAGCGTCGCGCAGCTCGCGGCGCACCCCTCGATCGTCGCGTGGAACCTCGCCAACGAGGTCGCCGGCCAGGGCCATCCGGGCGGGCAGGCGCAGTACGTGGACGCGATGGCGCGCGAGCTGCACCGCACCGACCCGGGGCGGATGGTGGCGGTCGACATCTGGGGCACGCACCCGCCGCGCGCCTCCGGACTGCTCTACCGCGACGTCGACGCGATCGGCCTGACGAACTACGCGGGCTGGTACGAGGACACGTTCGCGGGGCCGCGCGCGCTCGCGGCGGCGATCGACGCGAAGGTGCGCGCGCTCCAGCGGGCGCTGCCGGGGAAGGTGCTCGTGATCAGCGAGTTCGGCGCCGAGGCCAACGCGCAGAACCCGAGCGGGGTGCCGGGCGGCTACGCGTTCCAGTCGCGCGTGCTCGCGCGCGGCATCCGCGCCTACGCGGCGCTGCCGGGCGTCGACGGGATGCTCGTCTGGGTGCTGCGCGACTACGCGGTCGCGCCGACGTTCGCCGGCGGGTCGATCCGCCGCACGGTGGCGAGCATCGCCCTGGTGCGCGGGACCAACCAGAAGGGCCTCTTCGACCGCTACGGCCGGCCCAAGCCGGCGGTCGCGGTCGTCCGCGCGGCGTTTGCGCGACTCGGTGACTAGGGTCCATTCCATGGCCAAGACCCTGTATGGCGGCGAGACGAAGAAGGCCGTCGAGAACTTCCCGATCTCCGGCGAGCGCGTCCCCGCGTCGGTGATCCACTGGCTGGGGCGCATCAAGGGCGCCGCCGCGCGCGTCAACGCAGAGCTCGGCAAGCTCGACCCGAAGCTCGCGAAGCGCATCGCCGAGGCCGCCGACGCCGTCGCCCGCGGCGAGCATGACGCGCAGTTCCCGATCGACGTCTTCCAGACCGGCTCGGGCACCTCCTCGAACATGAACGCCAACGAGGTCATCGCCGCGCTCGCCGGGGACGGCGCGCACCCCAACGACCACGTGAACATGGGGCAGTCCTCGAACGACGTCTTCCCGAGCGCGGTGCACCTCGCCGCCGTCGACGAGGCCACGAACGCGCTGCTGCCGGCGCTGAAGGGCCTCGAGCGCGCGCTCGCGCGCAAGGCCAAGCGCTTCGAGCACCTCGTCAAGTCCGGCCGGACGCACCTGATGGACGCGGTGCCGGTGACGCTCGGGCAGGAGTTCGCGGGCTACGCCGCGCAGATCCGGCTCGGGCAGGAGCGGATCGAGGCGGCGCTCGTGCACGCGCGCCAGATCCCCCTGGGCGGCACCGCGACCGGCACGGGCCTGAACACGCACCCCAAGTTCGCCGAGAAGGTGCGCCGGCAGCTGACGAAGGAGACGAAGCTCAGGATCGACGGCCCGGCCGACCCGTTCGAGGCGCAGGGCAACCGCGACGCGCTCGTCGAGCTCTCGGGCGCGCTGAAGGTCGTCGCCGTGTCGCTGACGAAGATCGCCCAGGACCTCGCGCTGATGGGCTCCGGCCCCCGCGCGGGCATCGGCGAGATCTACCTGCCAGAGCTCCAGAAGGGCTCCTCGATCATGCCCGGCAAGGTCAACCCCGTGATGCCGGAAGTCGTGATGCAGGTCGCCGCGCAGGTGATCGGCAACGACGCGGCGATCACGGTCGGCGGCCTCCAGGGCCAGTTCGAGCTGAACGTGCGCGTGCCGCTGATCGCGCGCAACCTTCTGGACTCGATCAAGCTCGTGTCGTCTGCGGCGACGCTGCTCGCTGAGAAGTGCGTCGACGGCATCGAGGACAACGAAGAGGCCTGCCGCACGCACGGCGAGTCGACGCCCGCGATCGCAACGGCGCTCAACCCGTACATCGGCTACGACAAGGCCACCGAGATAGTCAAGGAAGCAGTCGCGTCACGGCGCACGATCCGCGACGTCGCGCGCGAGAAGGGCGTCGACGACGAGACGCTCGACAAGGCGCTCGACCTGAAGGCAATGGCGCACCCCCATTCCTAAGTAACAGGTGCCTGGCACCTCTCATTTAGGTTGGCGCGCGCGCCCACAAACCTAAGTAACAGGTGCCTGGCACCTGTTCTTTAGGTTTCAGGCGACTAGGCGGTGGCGGCCTCCCTCGGTCGTCACGACCCATTC